>JACPFC010000137.1 GCA_016183175.1 Deltaproteobacteria bacterium | reverse complement strand
TTTTAATTAATAAATTTAAATAGTTATGTGAATATATAATTATATGTTTAAATAAACTGATAAAACAAAACATATGCCTATTAAAATACCTAATTAATTCGAATTTTTCCCGCAACTTTTTCCGAAACCTGCCGATAATAGCCAAAAACAAAGCTTAAATCTTAGAAAGCTTTGCCCTTGAGAATTATGGAGAGGATAGGTATTTGTCCGTTTCCCGATTATGGCCACAGATATCAAAAAGCCGGATGCCGTCACTTCTCCAGCCGGTGAGAATTTCCCGGACGGCATACCGCCCGACAATGGGGCTACTCCCTTGTCAAGTCTGCCGGATAAAACCACCGGCGGCGTTGTCGATCCGGGGCGCGAAGGGGATGTTTTTGTAAAAGAAGTCATTAGACACTATGATGACGTCGTGGGGAGTTACGAAAAAAGTGGGATCACGCCTGATACAAAAGACGATCTTTTTAAGTTGATATCGGCACGGAGTAGACAACATCCCGGGTTTCGGAACCAGTTTAGCCTCTTGGCCAAGCGGGTTATGAATCTTCCCGAGATAACCGATGACCAATTAGCCGATATTCTGGAAGAAGAATGGGGAAGGCTTTCCCCCTCGGAAACCGGCGGCAGGCCTGCCGCCCTGTCGGCCACGATTGCAAGGCTCCGCAACGAACTGGCCGGCAACCGCATCCGCGCGGCCCTCAAAAAAGCCCGAACAGAAGTCGAGATGGCAAAACTCCTTGGGGGATTCCCTCCGCATACCTTCTTCGGCAGGAACCGCACAGTGCTCGCCGGTTTAAGCGAGCAGTGGCGTGATGAGGCGATGGACGACATGCTGGTTGTTGGACCCGGATATGATAAGGGATATCCGCATACAACCGAAGTCTACGAATGGCTCACCTGCCTTCCGCAGGTCAAACGCCTTTTAGCAATCGACGGCAATTTATGGCTTTTGAAATGGATCGAGGAAAAAAAGAATCCCGAGTTTAAAGTGGAACCCGACCTCTACAAGAGTGATCCGGAATACCGGAACTATGTACACCGGTTTGTTCCCCCCCGTTACGATCCCCTCTCTTATCTTCGTGATTCCAATTTTTATCTTCCGGCCAATGAGAGGCTCCCCGGAAAAATTTCCACCATGGATCTTAACTTTCTGACCGACCCGCTCCCCGAGAAAAAGCACGACCTGATTGTTTGCCTGAATGTTCTACAAACCCTCACGTTTAACAGGACCGACAAAACGCTGGCGCGCGCCTTTGTGTTTCAACTGGCCGACGCGCTAAAACCCGGCGGACGTCTGGTCCTTCATACCCGCTCGCCGGATGGGGAAGGGGTCCCCTTTACCGAAGAGGAGGCGCTTGCCCTCGGCCTTGAGCGCCGTGTGGAGAGTTTTGGCACGCCGTTTAACACATTTATTTTCACCAAAATCGGCGACGGGACGCCGCTTTTGCGCGAACTGGCCGAAAAGATCAAGGCAGAATTGAGAACCGCCAAAAAACCGGCTCCCCCAAAAGGAGGCCCAAAGGGAGGCGGCAATATCTTTTTTGCCCCTCAAGAGACAACCGAAACCGCCGCCGACCCAGTCACCCCTTTCGATACCAGACGTCTTGGTCAGACACAAGTCCATCAAGGCGCCGCGAATGATGATGTTGTCGGAAATCCCTTCTGGACTCCGCCGGTCGTTTCGGCCAGCAGTTATATGGGATGGAATCCGGCGATGACGCCACAGTCTGCCTTGATGGGAAACGCCGCCCTCGCCGCCGGTGCGGCCTTGGCCCCGGTTATGGCGCCAGCAGGAATGCCGGTTGTTCCTGTTGCCGCCCCTGCCTTTTTATGACAAGACAGGCTGATCCACCGAATGTGCCTGCCGCACTTTCGTCCGCCGAAACGGCTCCACGAACCATTTGCGCAGGGTGTTTTTGATGACGGTGGGCTTGTGCGTGAGCGAATACATATAAAAGGGGACTACACAGCCGCACCGGTCGCAGTCGGCCTTGTCCCCCAGCATGCACTTGGCCTTGCGGACGCCCGACGGATCGAACGACGAGGCCCTCTTTGAAAAGACGCAGTTGTCGGTCACCGGCCGGCACTTGTCCGAACGCATGAGGGCAATCACCTCGCGGTCCACCGCCAGAAAATCGGGGTATTGGTTTTTCAACTTGAGCAACCGGTCGCAGAGGGAATCGCGCAACTCCCGGCTCAAGGCGAGATCGTCGGAGAGTGTCTCGATGGGGGTGTAAAAATCAAAGCAAAAATTTTTGACGTTCGGGTGGTTTCTCCATTCGTGAAAGCACTTTTCAACCGACTGGTGATTCAGGGCGTTGATGCAAAAGGCCACCGTCACCGGAACGGGTGACTCCGCAATGGTCTTTTTGATTTTCCGGTACAGGCCCTGCCTGTTCCTCACCAGATCATGACGCTCCTCGTCGCCGTCGATGGAGATGTAAAAATTGATGTTGTCCCTCCAGTCGGGAATGGGAAACGACCCGTTGGTGACGACGGTGTTGTATTTGAAAAGCCTGCGCCCCTTGTCGATCAAGTCTTTCCGGAGGAGCGGTTCTCCCCCCACCCAGGTGCATTGCAAAAAGGGGATTGTCCTGTTTTTTTTCATCTCGAGGAGCTTTTCGTACCATTCCTCGGCCTTCAGTTCGTGTTCTTCCACGTCCTGCTCAAAAAAATAGCAGTGTTTGCACCGGAGGTTGCACTTGTTGGTGACATCGATGGAGACAAACCCGTCTTTGGGGAACCCAAAAAGGAAAAAATACCCCTTCAAAAGGTCGTATTTCGTCACTCGAAAACGCCTCTTATGCATACCCATCCTTTAATGAAAATTGACCCCGATACGCGGAAGCGATTTGGCCTCTTCCGCGGCGGCAACCTTTTCGGCGGGGACATAAAAAGGAGTCAGGCCATTTAGCAGGTAGTCGATCAACCCCTGGATGACCGGCTCGATCTCCATGCCTTCGCCCATCACCCACGAGGCGGCCAGTTCCTTGACGCTTCCCACCATGCACCGGGCCGCGACAGCCGTGTCGCAATTGCGGAAGATGCCCGCCTTGATGTTGGCATCGAGATTGTGCTGGATGATCCGCGCCAGCTGGTCGTAGAACTGGGAGATCTTTGCGTCGAAGGCGCCATCGAGACCGCGCGAGTCAATCAGCATGATTTTGGTGAGCAGGCGGTTTTTGGTGATGGTGGCGATAAAGTCGCCGGCCAACTGCCTGAACACAACGCTTAAATCGGCCCCCGGAGGGGCGCCAAGGGCGTTGATCTTCGTCGTGTTTTGGGAAAGTTCCGTAAAAAAACGGTCGATCAGGGTGTTGAAGACATCTTTTTTGCTTTTGAAGTAAAGGTAAAAAGTGCCGCGCGCAACCTGGGCTTCGTCGATGATTTCGGAGACGGATGTGGCGGGATAACCCTGGCGGGCAAAGACACGAATCGCGGCGTCGAGAATCAACCCCTCCCTCTTCTTTCGATTCATACCTTCGCTTCCTAGGTACGTTTAAAAAAAATGTCAACTGCGAAAAATTTCTTTTGTAACAATTCAGTTTCGGGTGGCTTTCTTGAGGTTCCATCGGCTGTTTGAGCGCACCACAGTAAAATCGCCAACCGGAGCAAGCCAAAGTCCAACCGACAAGTGAAGTGGCGATTCCAAAAACCGCGAGTTCCGATGGAACCGAAAGAAAACAGCCGAGACTGAATTGTTATTTTCCCCTATTTTTTCACCGCCACGAGCATCAACAGCCATGACATGTCGTTTTGATGGGTGATTTCAAAGCCGTTTTTGCGGATAAACGACAGAAGTTCCGGCTGATCGAACATGAATTCGTAGGGGTGGTCAAAAAGGGTTCGAAAGAGGAGGCCCAAAAGGGGGAAGGAAAAGGTTTCGATGCTGTATTCCCTTAAGCAAAGCCTCCCCCCTTTTTTAAGCGCCCGGTGAATTTCCTTCACCCCCTTTTTCCAGTTTTGCAGATGATGCAAAACATCCAGCATCACAACGGCGTCAAAGCCCCGGTCGTCAAACGGGAGATTGCAGAGGTCGGCCACCTGAAAAACCAGCCTCGAATTTTTTTCGGTGAGCGACTCGGCATGGGCGACCATTTTGGGGTCGATGTCGACGGCGGTGTAGCTTCTGGTTTTCAGCTTTTCCGAAAGATGCCGCGCCACCCGCCCGTTTCCGCACCCTGCTTCCAGAATCGACAGGCCGCGCCCGAGGCGGGCCCAGTTGAGCAAAACCGGCAGGTCGATGAGTTTTTGCAGTAAAAAACGAAGAGGATGGTTGACAAGAAAGCGCTCGATGAAGTTAAGCTTTCCATGGTGAGTCGCGGACGGCATGATTGTGCATTTTAACGCCAACAGGACTCTTGAGCCATGAAAAAGAACGCCTCTCCTTCCCTGACGCTGGTCACGGGCGCCAGCGGTTTTATCGGCGGCCAGGTTGCTTTTTTGCTTGCCGGAAAGAACCGACCGCTCCGGTTGTTGTTGCGGCCCGGCGCCGCCACCCGTCATCTGGCCGGCCTTTCGTATCAGACCGCCTACGGCGACCTGCGCGATTATGCCTCGCTTGTCTCGGCCATGAAAGGGGTGGAGGTGGTCTACCATGTGGCCGCCCTTTTTGCCCTCTGGACGCGACACCGGGAGGATTTTTTCGAGATCAACGTGGAGGGGACAAAAAACATCTGCCGGGCGGCCCTTACGGCGGGGGTCAAACGGTTTGTCTATACCAGCACGACGGGAGCCGTTGGCATTTCGGACAATCCGACAAAACTATTGGACGAAACGGCCGAATGGAACCGGGGGTGGACCAACGACCCTTACACCCTTTCCAAGTACGAGGCGGAACAGGTGGTGAAGGAATATGTGGGAAAAGGGCTCCCGGCCGTCATTTTAAACCCCACCGGTCCGGTCGGCCCCGGCGATGTCCGCCCGACCCCGACGGGAAGGCTGATTTGCGATTTCATCCGGGGGCGAGTCCCTTTCTACGTCGATGCCCATTTTTCGCTGGTGGATGTACGGGATGTCGCCTTGGGGCATTTTTTGGCCGAAACCATCGGAGAAGTGGGGGAGCGCTATATTCTTTGCGCCGAAAATTTGACCGCCAGGGATCTTTTAACCCGGCTGGCCCGCTTTGCCGGAAAAAAACCGCCGTCGATCAAGATACCCACTTTTCTGATCCAGCGGTTCGCCTCCATCGCCGAATGGGTGGCCGACCATGCCACCCACCGGCCGCCGATGATCACCAAACCCTACGCCAGGCTTCTCCCCCATTATTTCTGGTTCGACAACACAAAATCGAAAAAGAAACTGGGAATGACCTACCGGTCGATCAACGACGCATTGAGGGACGCCGTCGCGTGGTTTAAGAAGGAGCATTATGTGTAAATCCCCCCCTTGCCCCCCTTTGTCCCCGCCAGAGGCGGGTCCGCCTTTGGAGGAAAAGGGGGGTTGGGGGGATTTATGTCAATTCATCAATCCTCTTCGCCAGCGCAAAATCCTTTTCGGTGATACCGCCGACGGCGTGAGTAATCATGGAGACCTGGACCCGGTTGTATTTGATGGCGATGTCGGGATGGTGGTCGAGCTCCTCCGCCGGATCGACCAGATTGTTGACAAAAACAACGGCGGTGGGAAAGGTATCGAAGCGGAATTCTTTGTAAAGCCGTCCCTCAACCAGGGACCAGCCGGAGAGCTTTTTTAGTTCGGCGCTGATTTGAAAAGGGGCAAGTTTGGGCATAGTGCGCCATCATTTCCCTGGCCGGCATACGAGCAAGATGTATTGAAACGGACGGGCGTTGTCAATATGATCCACCCGTGCCGGCCGTCCTTTCCAAATTCCCTTCGGCGTTTCTTGAACGGATCGATCGGATCGTCCCTCCCGCCTTGATTTCCGAGGTTCATCGGGGGTTTCTCGATTTCAATCCGACCGTTTTTCGGATCAACCGGCTGAAGTCCGATGCCTCATCGGTCATCCGCGAACTCGAACAGGCAGGTCTTGTCTGCGAGCCGATTAAAAATTTTCCCGATGCCTGTTTGCTTAAAAAAGGGAGCCTCAAAAAACTGCGCGAGTCGAAACCGTACCGGGAAGGATGGATTTATCTGCAGAGCCTTTCAAGCCAGATTCCGGCGCTGATGCTGAATCCCCAGCCGGGTGAGCGGGTGCTCGACCTCTGCGCCGCCCCCGGCGGAAAGACATGCCAGATGGCGGCGATGATGCAAAATAAGGGAGAAATTACAGCGATTGAGCCGCATCCGATCCGGTACGAGAAGCTGATTTATAATTTGAAGAGGCAGGGGGTGGAGATTGTGCGGGCGGTGAGGATGAGAGGAGAAAATATTGATCTTAATTGCGTAGCGGGTGACGCCGGAGGGAAGGGTTCCCAAGCCGCGCCGCCAGTGGCGGATGAAGCGGCTTGGGAGCCCATGCAACTTTCCGCCCCCACCTCACTCGAACCAGTGGCGTTCGGTGGGGACCCCCCCGATCGCGCCGCAGGCGGCGATGTGGCGTATGAGACAAACCGTCACGACGTTCCACACCGAGAAAGCCACAGCGACGCCGAGGACGAGCGGGAAACCCGCAGGCGGCAGGACCCGCATACACCAGCGTTCGACCGCATTCTCCTCGACGCCCCCTGTTCTTCCGAAGGGACTTTTTGCGTCAAGGACCCAAAAGGCTTCGACCACTGGTCGGTCGATCTCATCAAAAAAATGGCGGCCCGGCAAAAAAGACTCCTGCGCTCTGCCATTGCCTTACTCAAGCCGGGGGGCCTTCTTGTCTATTCCACCTGCGCTATTTCCCCGGAGGAAAATGAAGAGGTGACCGACAGCGCCCTGAAAGAGCTTGAAGACATCGAGGCTCTCGATATCCCGCTCAAATTTCCCTTTTTGAAACCGGCACTCGCGGGTTGGGAGGGAAAAGCATTCCATCGGGGGGTGGCAAGGGCAAGGAGGATCTATCCATCCCCAATGATGGAAGGATTCTTTGCCTGTTTCATGAGGAAAAGATGATATTTTTAGGGTCTTCTTGAACCATTTGACCCATTCAAACGTCAAACAGACACAAAGGAGGAAATGACCATGCATAAACACATTCTGGCAACCGCTGTTTTTGGGGTTTTGGTCGGCGCCGCTTTTTATGCCGTTGCCGATGACCCGAACCTGCGCGATAAGAAGGCCTGCAAGGCCGATGTGGAAAAATACTGTGACGATGCCGGAAAAGGGCCGGCCGTCCATAAATGCCTGAAGGAACACGAGAGCGAACTCTCGGATGACTGCAAGGATTCCCTTGAGGACCGCAAGTCGATTGTCGAGGCCTGCAAGGATGACAAGGAGAGTTTCTGCGCCGATGAAAAGGGGCCGCGGGAGGTCAACAAATGCCTCCGGGAACACAAGTCGGAGTTGAGCGACACATGCAAAGACGCCGTCGAGACGGCCAAGGCGGACGAATAGTTTTATTCCTCTTTTTCCTTGTCGTGTTTGGCGACGAATTTTTTGATGTCTTCAAAATGCTCGATGATGAGCCTTGCCTTTTTGATGCCAAACGAGAAAGGATAGCGGTCCTCCGGGGTGTTTTTGAGGACCAGTAGAGGGTTTCCCTTGTATTCCGATTCTTCGACAATGGCCATAGGGGGC
>JACPFC010000136.1 GCA_016183175.1 Deltaproteobacteria bacterium | reverse complement strand
TGTGGGGGCGGATTGATTATCAGGTCGGCGAGGCGGTCAACTTTTTAAAAATGGAAAAAGGGCCGTTTGATATCATCTACAATGATATCGACAAGGGGGATTACCCACAGGCGTGGGAGGAGGCGAAGAGGAAGATTCGTCCCGGCGGTCTCTACATCGCCGACAATTGCCTCTGGTTCGGCCGGGTTGTCGAAAATCCGGTGACCGATGATGTAAAACCGGGTTGGACCGAGGCGATCAGGGAACACAACCGGCGGGTCTATGCCGATAAAAATTTTGATGTCACTCTCATTCCAATGCGGGACGGGATAATCGTGGCGCGGAGGAAATAAAATGTTGAAAACGAATTCAGACCGTTTGGTCCAATTCGCCCTTCAGGGAAACATCATTCCCCCCGTTGCCTTCGGGTGGGAAGTAACCCGGCGCGGTGAAGGGCTCATGCTCCCTTCCGTTGGCGGAATTACCTACAACGTAAAAGTCGGCGACTCCGTCTTTGGTTTTGAGGCCGATCATGTAGAACCGGGACTTTCGCTGATCGCGGGAGGCTATAACGACCGGCGGACCGCCAACCCAAACCTCGGCTTCAATATCTACACCTGCATCGGTAACGAGGCGCGGGTGGTGAACGGCAAGGCCAAGGGAAAAAAGGGGACGGTGATCGGTCACCATGGCGGAGTCGAACATGTGCTGGCCGATTTTCCCGATGAGGTTTTGGATCAACTGACCTACGACGACAAAATTATGATTCGCGGCGTGGGGCAGGGATTGAAGCTTGTTGATTATCCGGATATTACGATTACCAGCCTTGATCCCGAACTGCTCAAGAAAATCCCGATTAAAACAAAATCGAAATCGATAGCGGTTCCTGTGGTGGCCACTGTACCGGCGGAGCTGATGGGCTCTGGTTTGGGGCATAACGATTCTTTCAAGGGGGATTATGACATTCAAACGAGCGATCCGTCGATCCTCAAGAAATACCGGCTCGAAAATTTGAGGTTTGGCGACTTGGTGGCGGTTATCGATCACGAATCGACGTTTGGCTGGTCCTATAAAAAGGGGGCGGTTTCCATCGCCGTTGTCGTTCACGGCAATTCATTTCTGGCCGGGCATGGGCCGGGGGTGCAGACGATATTTACTTCCCGCAATGGCCTGATCGAACCGGTTCCCGATAAGAAGGCAAATATCGGAAACTATCTGGGCATCGGTCGAATGGTCAAAAAACGGAGAAAAAGATAAGCGTGAAACCCAAACGCATTTTGGCGTTTTTGGTTTTAATCGGTAGCCTGTCGGAAGGAAAAGAAGTTATGGCTTCGGAAACAAAAGTCAAAGTCGGCGATGCCGCCCCTGATTTTACCCTTCAAAACCAGGAAGGAAAACCGGTCCGCCTGAAGGATTTTTTGGGGAAGAAAAATGTCGTCCTCTATTTCTACCCGAAAGACGAAACGCCGGGGTGTACCAAAGAGGCGTGCGCCTTTCGCGATTCATACGAGGTTTTCAAAGATCAAGGGACCGAAATCATCGGTGTCAGCTCGGATACGGCCTCTTCGCATCAAAAGTTCGCGGCCCATCATCGCCTCCCCTTTATTCTTGTAAGCGACGAAGGGGGAAAGGTCCGAAAACTCTATGGCGTCGGCTCCACCTTGGGTCTCATTCCCGGCCGCGTCACCTATGTCATCGACAAAAAAGGGGTGGTGCGGCATGTTTTTTCTTCCCAATTCAACGCCGCCCGGCATGTGGAAGAAGCGCTGGAGATTTTGAAGGGGCTGTGACACGATGGGGATTGATGGGTTATCTGGAAACATATCGCAATACGCATCAACATCCCGTCAACAAGGCGCTTCACACCATCGGCATTCCGATAATTGTCGTGTCGCTTCCCCTTTTTATCTGGGACTGGCGCTGGGGGCTGGGGTTGTTTGTTGTCGGCTGGATCATCCAGTTTATTGGTCACGCGTTTGAAAAGAAAAAACCGGCTTTTTTTTCCGATCCGATGTATCTCATCATCGGCCCTTTCTGGTGGGTAAAGAAATTGTTTGGCGGAACCAAGAAATAAATCTACAACCAGTTTTCCACTGACAAATTTGGAATGGACTCGAAGTGTTTTAGATTATTGGTGACGATTGTCAGGCTTTTGGCCCTGGCAATGGCGGCAACCAACATATCAATAGCCCCGATCGGTTTGCCTTTGGTTGTCAGGGTCTGCTTTATGGAGGCAAATTCACGG
>JACPFC010000135.1 GCA_016183175.1 Deltaproteobacteria bacterium | reverse complement strand
TCATCCGAAAATCCATACGGTGCTCTTCACGGCGCAGGACGAGGATGCGATTATTTCGCAGGCGCTCAAGTGGCAACTCGATTTTATCGACACGGTCATCAAGATCGACGGCAATGACTATTTCAACGAGATGCTGGATGTTATCCGGAATCAGTTTCAAAGAAAGGCGGCGGAAGCCGATTCGGCGCTTTTCCCGATCAATCATGTCAAGTTCAAAGGCCAGTATCTCAATCAGTTGATCAAATCGGTCGAACAGTTCCCCCGGCTGGAGCCGTCGGCCCTTTTGCCCTTGAACAAGGCATCCTACATTGAATTCATCAAAAAGAAATACGGGAGTTTTCCGCAGATGGCCGAGGAGCGGGGGCTTGATTTAAACAACATCTATCGCGTGAACCGCCGCTTCAAAGGGGCCCCGTTCGTGGTTTTTCAGTACGACACCATTCAGGAGATTGTCGGAATTTACAACAAAGCCGAAAGCGACCGGATCATTGGCGAATTGTTGACGCCAAGAGAAGCGATTTATCAAGCGACCGAGTCATAAGATGAAACTAAATGGTCTTTTTAGTCTGTGGGGCCCACTGGTTCTGGTTTTTCTCCTCCGTCTCCCCGATTTTTTCGTGCCGTATTACAACAACGACGAACTCACCAACTCACTGTTCGCCAACATGATTCTTGACGGAAGAATGACCCTGCTCGACTTTCTGGGAAACACCTACCTCCTCACGCACTATTTTTACGCCGCCTGTACGGCGCTGTTCGGGCGCTTTGATCTGTTTCCGATCTATGTTGTCAACCTGCTCTGGTGCCTCGCCACGGCAGGGGTCTTTTATACAGCCGGCCGCGAGCTGACCGGCAGAAGGGAAGGGGGATTCTGGGCGGCGGTTTTCTACGCGATCGCCTCGGTCTCATTTATGAGCAAGGATTACCGGGCGGTCCTGTCGGAGAGTCTTTCGCTTCTTCCTCTGGCAGGCGCCGCCTTTTTTTATTTCCGGGCCGTCCGTCTGGGGAAAAACGTCTTTTACCTGACGGCCGGATTGTGCATCGGCCTGGCCGGACTTTTCAAGGCCCCGTCGGCCATCATGATTCTGGCCCTCTGGAGTTCCCTTTTATTCATCCCGTCGGGCCCGCGTCTTCTTCCATTTTTGGGAAGCGGCCTGGGTCTGGCAGTGGCCGTTTTTTCCCAGCTTTTATTCGTTGGTTCGCCCGTCGAAGGTTTTAATTACATGGCAGAGCATGTCGAGAAAGTCCGCAAATACTACATCGGCGCCTACGAAAATCTTCCGGTTTTTTACTGGGTCTTCAAATATCTTCTGCGCACCTGCCTTGTCGCCGTCTCCTGCCCGCTCGTCTGGTTTTGCGCCTTTCGCACCCTGCGCCATGAACTGGCCTTTCGAGGGAGAGACCCCGATCTGTTCCGAAAAAAACTGATCGTTCTTTTTCTTTTTTTCTGGTTTTTAACCAGCTGGTTTGCAGTAACCATCGGCAAACGGGTTTTCTATCATTATTTTATTTTTACGATTCCTCCCATTGTTCTTCTGGCGGTTCCGACCATCCTCGAATGGACCGACCGTCTGAAAAAAAGATCGCTTGCGGTCCAAAGACCGTGGCGCGTTCTTCTGGCGCTGGTGCTTTTGATCCCGCCGACGGGCTATGCTATCGAGGCCGTCATTGGGTTGTCGCCCCAGAGACCCCATCTGGACAAAGTCGTGGAGGAGGTGACCGCAACCACCCGTCCCGGCGACCGCATCTTTGTCTGGGGATCGCTTCCCCAGATTTACTTTTTTTCGCGGCGCGATCCGGCCACCACCTTCTTTTGGAGCGATACGCTGGCCGGCATGTCCCCCGGCACCCCCGCCATGGAATACATGCGGGCGACGGGAAAGCGCATCAGTCTGCCGGACGCCGCCGTGCGCGATCTGGTCGCCTGGTCTTTCGTGGAACCGCGGGAGGCGCATCCGGTGAATCCGGAGAGCCTTCGCGGAATATCGGAGAACGAACTCCTCTCCGTGCCGGAGGTGCTCGAGAAAATTGAGAACCCTTTTTGGAAAAAGGCGTTTGCCGATTTTTTCGCCTCGCCCCCTGTGCTGATTCTGGATGCCTCCCCCACCGGCCTCCGGGGTTTTTCGAGTTTTCCGCTCGAAAAATACGAGTTGTTGAAAAAATTCGTGGAGGACAACTACCTCTACGAAAAAACGGTGGACGGGATTATCTTCTACCGCCTGAAATGACGGGTGTTACGGCCTGTGAAATCACTTTTGTAAGCCTGGCGGCAAAAAACATTCCCGGCATCAGACCGGGAAATAACCTGAAAAAGCCCGAAACCCTTTTCATGATTCCTTCATAAGGGGCAAAGCCGTCAACAGCCATAATTTCAAATCCGTGAAACGACAAAAAATCCCTCAAGGCCCTGAAGGTAAAAAGCCGCAAATGCCCCGCCGCAGGCGACCTCCCGATTTTTCCTATTTCATATAAAATTTCACGACCGAGGTACGGATTTTTCCAGCTCACTTCCGTGTGAAGCGGCTGAAACCCGAACAAGAGCAGGATGCGGTTTAAAAACGATCCCAAATTGGGGGTTGTCAGGATCAGGATGCCGTTTCCGTTCAACAATTTTTTAACCCCACTGATAAATGCATCCGTGTCTATCACATGTTCGATGACTTCACAACAGATGACCACATCGTATTTTTTGAAACCGTTGCTGAAATTCCCGTTCAGATCCACCTGATGAAATTTGATGCCCCCAATTTCATTTTTGTACAAATCGATTCCTGTATACTCAAAACAGGAACCATAGTGGTTTTTCAAAAGTTGAAGAACGGAACCGTTGCCGCAACCCACATCAATCAAATCAAGCCGGCCCGAATTTTCGGGGAAGGATAAATGTTTAATGATCAGGGGGACAATGTATTTCGCGGACAAATTCAGGAGGTAGTTGTTATCGTATACATTTGACATATTGTTTCGGTGAGATTCCTTCTTGTCGTCAATCAAGTCAACAAAAGTCTGATACGGGGTCCTGCCGCCCGAAATGACCTGCTTGACTTTCTCAACCCGGATATGCGAAATCGCTTGCACCCCGATGAAGAAAGCGCCGCTCCTTTTATTGTTGATTTTTATTTTCTCCCTGTCGCGTCCGGCCCATGCCTACCTCGATCCCGGGACCGGGAGCATGGTCCTGCAGATTGTCGTGGGGGGGATACTAGCCGCCCTCTACACCCTCAAGGTCTATTGGAGACGCCTTGTCAAATTCTTTAAAAAGAAAGAGCCATGAACCGGCTCCCCTCCTCATTCAGAGACGACGCCGGATTTCTGTTCACGGAGGGGGACACGCTCTACCGTGCCGTGAGCCCCGCGGGAAGGGATGATTTTGACCTCTTTGTCTCTTCGGGGCTCTACGAAAAACTCTCCGGTGAACGAAAAATAGTCTCCCATCGCGAAGTCACGCCTCACTCTGCCTCTCCCAATGTCTATAAAATCCTTGTCCCCCAAAAGATCCCGTTTATTTCTTACCCTTCCGAGTGGTGTTATTCCCAATTAAGGGACTCCGCTCTTTTGACGCTGGATATTCAGGAAGAGGCTCTGCACCGCGGCCTGTCGTTGAAGGATGCCTCGTTTTTTAATGTCCAGTTTGTCGGCCCCCGCCCCATTTTTATCGATACCCTTTCCTTCGAAAAAAGAGTTGATGCCCCCTGGGTGGCCTATCGGCAGTTCTGTCAGCATTTTTTAAACCCCCTGGTTCTGATGTCGTCCGTTTCGGCCGATATGGGGCGATACCTTGCCTGCCATCTCGATGGCGTGCCGTCATCTTTGACCCTGAAGATGCTTCCCAAATTGTCCCGGTTGAAAATGGGGATATTCCTCCATGTATGGATGCACTCCGCCAGCCAGAAAAAACATGAGGTGGCGGCGCCACTGGCGTCCGCAGGGCCCCTCCAAAAAGCCGGCGCCGTGCCTGCCGGCAGGCAGGGGCAGGCGCCGGCCAAATGGTCTGGAAGGAACTTCAAGCTGACCGGTTCGTTTAATCTCAAAAAGCAGTTGGCGCTCGTTGACAGCCTGAAGTCGACAATTCAGTCGCTGAAAGGGCCGAAGAGACAATCGGAATGGATTGATTATTCGGGCAGCGCCGTCCATTACAGTGACAGAGCGGGGCTCGCCAAGAAAGAGTTTCTGGATCGCGTCCTGGATGAGCCTCGTCCGAAAAATGTCTGGGATCTGGGAGGCAATATCGGGGAGTTTGCCCGGCTGGCGACAAAGAGAGGCATTGGCACGGTCTGCTGGGATCGCGATCCCGCATGTGTCGAGGAAAATTACAAAGTATCGCGGGAGAGGGGCGATGAAAAAATGCTTCCCCTTGTTGTCGATCTGGCCAATCCCACTCCGGCGATCGGGTGGGCCCATCAGGAAAGGATGTCCTTTCTGGAAAGAGGGCCGGCCGATCTCGTGACGGCCCTGGCCCTTTTTCATCATTTGAGAATCACCGCCAATATCCCTGTCGAACAGATCGCGGACTTTATGGCCCGTCTGGCCTTGAGGCTCGTCATCGAATATGTCCCCAAGGAAGACCCGATGGCAAAAAGGCTCATCGCCGGGCGGCGGGACATTTTTCACGATTATACCCTGGACCGTTTCGAGGCGGCCTTTGGGGAAAATTTCCGGCTTGTCAAAAAAGAGGTACTGCCAGATACGGATCGTCATCTCCATCTCTTCGAAAGGAAAAAATGAGGGAGAAGGTCTTTCATTTCTTCGGCCTTTCGTTTCTATTTTTGTATCCCTTTTTCAAATTTGTTTTGCATCAGGGATATCCCCTTGGACGGTTTGAAATTCTGATCTACGCCGTTGTCTGGTTCTGCCTGGTTCTCCTCCTTGTCATCGGGACAGGCCGCCCCTTTCCGATCACCCTTTTTGTCTTTTTTCTTTTTCTCCTCTTCTTTACCACTGCTCCCAAAACCATCCCTCCCGGCGGCTTGTGGACCCGGGGTGTTATGTCGCTGGCGCTGGCCGGATTGTTCTGGAAATTTCCCCGAAGAATGTTCCGGCTCCTGGCTATTTTTGTGGCAGGCGTTTTGATTACCGACCTAGGGCTGTATCTTTCCAGCCATAACGACATAACTCCCCCTCGCCCCTCCGGGGCTTCACCCCAAGCCCTGACTGTCATCCCGTCCGATCCGCCCCATCACATCCTGTATCTGATCCTCGACGAGCATATCGGATTGGCCGGTATGCCGTCTCAAGTGCCCGAGACCGATGCCGCAAAAAAACAGATAGCCTCCTTTTACGAAAAATACCGGTTTACGCTCTTTGGCAGGGCCTACAGCCCCTATTTTTACTCCGACAATTCCATTTCGAATGTCCTCAATCGCACCACTCTGACCGACAAGGACGCCTATTTTTCAAGAGACGAGGATGATGTCAGAATCCTGAAGGAAAACCGTTTTTTCGAGCGGATGGCGGCTTTAGGCTATCGCATCAACGTTTATTGGCCCGATTACATCGATTTTTGCGCTACCTCGCCGGTGGATGTCTGCTATCGCTACTCAAAAAATTCAATCCTGTCGATTGGGGACGCCCCCTTGAACCGGTTGGAAAAAACATGGGTGGTCGGCTCCCTTTTCCTGGCGACCAATTCCCTTTTCCGGGAAATCGACAAGAGGGTACGGGACAGAAATATTTTCAAAATCAAGACGGGACCCATCACCGTCGTTCCCGACCTGTTAAAAAGGGTGGGGGAGGATATGCGGACGGCAGAACACAACACCCTCTTTTTTGCCCATGTTCTCATGCCGCATTTTCCCTATGTCTATGACGCGCGGTGCGGGATGAGACCGGTCAAGGATTGGCGCAACCGGAATGAGTTCAATGACGAACACAAAAAAAACAGTCCGACGGGATACCGCGAGCGCTATCGTTTGTACTATGAACAGATGGAATGCCTCAACCGGTGGTTGGCAGGGCTTTTCGACGAATTGAAAGAGGCCGGACTTTATGATCAAGCGACCATCGTGGTTCACGGGGATCATGGTTCCCGGATCAACCTCGAACACGATCCTTATTATGATTATCATGCCTCTTTGTCGGAGAAAGATCTGGTGACCTCCTTTTCGACCCTGTTGGCCGTCAAGCAACCGGGGCAAGCGGTGGGGGGCATCAGCGGCGAGATGGGAGATGTCGGCGGTATCCTGTCAGCCGTTTTGGATGAAGGGGGGGAATATCATGAAAAAGGGCCGCATCTGGTTTATCTCAAGCAGAAAAAGGGGAAGCGGGAATTAATGTCTTATCCCATGCCGGCATTATAAAAATGAACTTGTTGAACCGCCCGTTCTGTGATAAAAACACCCCTCTCGAAAGTTGATGAGATAAACCAAACTGCAAGCAAAACAATAAATAAAGGAGGAACTTAAAATGAAGCGTTTTTATTTCCTTTTGTGTTCTGTTCTTGTTCTCGGCTTCATGCCCGGCTTGGCTCGCGCCGATTCAGCCTGCGGCGGCATCATCCAGATGAAAAACGATTGTCTCAAGAACGGGAGGAGTTGGCATATCAACTGTTGCCCCGACAACTACCGGGTTCAGGGGGTGGCCTATGATGATCATCCCGATCAGGACCATGCCGACGCGGTGGGTCCCATCTGCCGGAAGGTGGGGGAGAGCAGTAATCCGGTGATGCCGGAGGATTACAGCAAAACGCCGAAAACCTTCGAGTGCGACAAAACGGAGGTGATGGCCGGTATTTACGACAAGGATGTGCTGACCGACTCCGGCGATAAAAGGGATACCCTGGACGGTGTGACGGCCGTCTGCCAAAAACCGGGGAGTGAAGGACTGCGCAAGATCGCCAACAGGGATATTGAGGGAGGGCGTGAAGGGCGGGAACAGACGGTCCTTTTGCCCAAGAGAGTGGTGGGGATTGCCTATAAGGAACTGGACAAAGGCTCCAGCGATCGCGCCGACTGCGTGACGATCATAACGAAGTAAGATATTTTCTGTCGGAATTTATATCCCGTCCGCCACTAAAGCCCGGCGGACGGGATTTTTTTTTGCGTCTATTGAATCTCCTCCGCAATTCCTTTATACTTCCGCTTAAAGTCCATTCATGTTTGCCGTTCTAAAAAAGAGGGAGCGCAGGGGGTATGATTATGAGCAGATCTTCAAAAGGCTCATGACCCAGTTGGAAACGCTCGAGCGCGCCTCCGAAAACATCTACGAAATCCTTAAAACGGTGGTTCATATGGTGGAGGCCGATGACGGAT
>JACPFC010000134.1 GCA_016183175.1 Deltaproteobacteria bacterium | reverse complement strand
GTCGTCTTGAAAAGATCGGCCTCAAACTTGGGGAGCTGTCCTGTGCCAAAAAGGCTCTCAAAGAGCGGAACACAACAGTTGATTTATCTCCGCTGAAGGCCCTCAACGAAAAACGAAAGGTCCTCCAGACGGAATTCGACAATCTCCGCTCGGAACAAAATAAAAAATCACAAGAGATTGTGAAACTGCAAAAAGAAAAAAAGGACGCCGCCACGCGGCAAGCCACCCCGGTAATTGCCGAGATGCAGAAGGTGGCGGGCCGGGTCCGAGAACTGGGGCCGGAGATGGCGCAGGCGGAGGAGGAGTTGAACAAGGTCCTCGCCGTCATCCCCAATATCCCGCACCAAAGCGTCCCGGTGGGAAAAGGTCCGGCCGATAACAAACAAATCCGCGTCTGGGGTAAGAAACCGGAATTCAATTTCAAGCCGAAGGAGCATGATGAAATCGGCGAAAAATTGGGGATCCTCGATTTTGGGCGGGCCGCCAAGATTTCAGGCGCCCGCTTTGCCCTCTATCGTGGTTTGGGGGCTCAACTCGAGCGGGCGCTCATCAACTTCATGCTCGAAGTCCACACGAAAGAAAACGGTTACGAAGAGGTGCTTCCACCGTTCATGGTGAATGCCGAGAGCCTTTTTGGCACAGGACAGCTCCCCAAGTTTGAGGCCGATCTTTTCAAGACGACGACCGATCATTATCTGGTGCCGACGGCCGAGGTGCCGGTGACCAATATTTTCCGGGACGAAATTCTCCCCGAGGAAAAACTCCCGGTCAAAATGACCGCCTATAGCCCCTGTTTTCGGAGCGAGGCTGGGTCCTACGGAAAGGACGTAAAAGGGTTGATTCGCCAGCATCAATTCAACAAGGTGGAATTGGTGAAGTTTGCCCACCCCGACCGTTCTTATGAAGAACTTGAATCGCTGACAAATGATGCGGAAAAAATTCTTCAAAAATTGAGTCTGCCCTATAGGGTTGTCGTCCTTTGCACCGGCGATTTGGGGTTCGCCTCCGCCAAGACCTATGATATCGAGGTCTGGCTTCCGGGGCAGAATGCCTATCGCGAGATTTCTTCATGTTCCAACTTCGAAGACTTTCAGGCCCGCCGGGCCAAAATCCGCTTTAAGGATTCAGCCGCCAAGAAAAACTGTTATGTTCATACGTTGAACGGTTCGGGCCTGGCGGTGGGTCGCACCGTTGTGGCCATTTTGGAAAATTACCAGCAGGCGGATGGATCGGTGAAGATACCGGAGGCGCTGGTTCCCTATCTGGGTGGTATTTCCTTTATTAAAAAGTAAGTCTTAGTAATATATCTGAAAAATAAAATTATTTTTCCTTGTTTCAGCCGTTTTTTGTTTGGCCTTTTTGACGCGTTGTGTTATAAAGTCGGCCGAATGAAAAAAGGGAGGCAACATTCACTGGTTTTTTGCCGATAAATAGGAGTAGAAGCCATTTATGCCCGGAGAATTTCCACAGAGTTATCCCATCGAGGAATCGTACGAAGAATCGTTCCCGGGCGATCTGTATCTGTCCGAAGACTATGGCGTTTGCGAAGATGAGCCTGCACCGTCCGCGGATGAGACCGTGGCCGATTTATCTTCGGCCGATTCCTTCACCCTGTCAGGCGCTTTGACCTCCTTCCGGAAAGCGGCTGAATCGTACGCCGAAAGGGCCCACAACCGCGCCGTTGCCGTGTATCAGGATGCCCATTCTGCTTATGATTATCTGCGCAACCGGTCGTGGGGCGAAATCACCGCTGACGCGGCAAAGGCGGTTGCGAAGGCCTATCCCGAAGAGACGGCCGCTGTTGCCAGATGGGCGGCCGAAAAACTGCCGATTGCCGTGGAGAAGGCGGCCCCTATTGCAAAAGCCATCATCCCCGACTCTCTCGAACCACAGGTTGAAGAGGTTGCTGATTCTCTGGCCAATGCCGCGCGCGAATACTACGTTGAAAACTGGCGGGAGACGGTGCATGAAATTGCCCGCAAAAGTCCGGGGTTGGAAGCCCCGCTCCATTCGCTTGAAAAATACGCGGGGATCAAAATAGAGGAACCGGATGAATTGCCTGCGCCTGCGCTTGTGGAGTATCAACCGGATGAAGAGCCCGAAGTTTCGTTCTTTGACGAACCTTCGATGGCGGGATTTGCGGCAAAAGACGATGCGGCTTTTTATGAGGAAGAACCGTTTGTCTATTATTATGGCAACGACGATGTCGTGGAGGCAGAAGCTGAAACCGGTGAGGTGTTGACTGCCGCTCCGGCGGACGTTGCCGAAACCGAAAATTTCCTTTCCGAAACTGTTTCCATGCCGCCTGCTGTCGTCGAACAGGCTGAAGCCGCAGTGGCCTCCGAAAAAGAACCGATTGCTCCGGAAGAAGCGGTCGAAGCCGAATCGCCCGAAGCGGTTGTCGTAAAGGCAAATACGAAAGTTGTGGAAAGCGATGACAGAGCCGGTTTGACGGCTGATGAAACGGTTGTTTACTCCGATGTCGGCTCATTCCCCGTCGACTTTGCGAGGGCACCCACCCAACCGGCTTTTGCGGCCGGCTTAAAGTCCGGCGTTGAAGGGGAATGGCAGACAATCAAAGGGCCTGAAAACCGGCGCCAGACAGCTCCCGCGAATCGATTGCCGGTTGAAGAGGCGGAAGGCGTAGAGACCGGGTTGCAAGAGGGTGATGTCGATACCCGGTCTGTTTCCATTCAAGGGGGAAAAGAGGGGGGGGCTGTTGCGGTATTGCAAGCGGTATCTGCGGAGGCCGGAAGAGTTTCAAAATCGGCGGGTTCCAATGTCGTCCGCGCCCCAAAACCGGCGGGCCGCAGTGAGGCCGATCTTCAGGCGGAGCGGGAAATCTCGAGCGGCGGTTCGGCGGATGTCCGTGCCATACCCGTTCCTTTGGCCGCTCAAACCGCTTCTTCCCGGAGAGATTCCTCATCCGGCGACACCGATTTTGCGGCGGTAGTCGGAAGCCTCGATGCCCCGCTGAATGATGTTCCCGGAAGCGGTGACAAGGGTTTTTCCGATGGTCGAGGAAAAGACCCCATTGAAAACTTCTACGCTCTTGCCGATGCCGGAGAAGCCGCCCCCGAAGATGAAACGTTCGCTACCGATGTTGACAAATCAGTTCTTCAACTTTCCGATGTAGTGGTCTAATCTCACCGAGTGAAAAATTTCCTCATCAAATTCTTTGCCTCCGGTTTTGGCCTGGGATATGCGCCGGTTTTTCCCGGAACGGCGGGGAGCCTCCCGGGCGTTCTTCTTTTTTATCTTTTCCGAAACGAGCCCCGTCTCTATTTGGCCGCACTGGCGGTTCTGTTCACCGGTGTAGGCATCGTTGTTTCCACCGAGGCGGAAAAAATATTCGGCAAAAAAGACGCCCCGACCATCGCCATCGACGAGGTGGCGGGACAGTTGATCACTTATCTGTTTGTTCCTTATTCACTCATCCATCTGATCGCCGGGTTTGTTTTATTCCGTCTGTTCGACATCCTTAAAATTTTCCCTGCCCGGTGGGCACAGGACAATCTGCCGCGGGGATGGGGGGTTGTGGGCGATGACGTCGTCGCGGGGGTTCAGGCGGGAGTTTTGCTCTATCTGTTGTCACATTTCTACACGTAGTCCAGCCACTCTTCGTATTTTTTGACCTTGCCGCGGATAATGTCGAAATAGGCCTGCTGAACCTTTTGCGTGATGGGACCCGGCTTGCCGGAACCGATTGTCCGATCGTCCAGTTCACGGATCGGTGTAATCTCCGCGGCGGTGCCGGAAAGAAAAATTTCGTCGGCCACATAGGCCGAGTCGCGCGTGATCCGCCCTTCCTGAACCGGGATTTTGTTGTCCTCCAAAATCCGGATGACGCAATCCCGCGTGATCCCCTTGAGGATCGAAGAACCCGCCGACGGCGTACGGGCAATGCCGTCCCTGACGACAAAAATGTTCTCACCCGTTGCCTCCGAGACATAACCTTCGTGATCGAGCATGATCGCCTCTTCGTAGCCCCCTTTGAGCGCCTCGCGCTTGGCGAGGATGGAATTGATGTAATTGCCGCAGGTCTTCGATTTGGTCATCATTGTGTTGACCGTCAGCCGCGTGTAGCTGGAGATTTTTGCCCGGATGCCGTTTTTCACCCCTTCTTCGCCGAGGTAGGTCCCCCAAGGCCAGGCAACCAGGGCGATGCGGATGGGATTATCAATGGCGTAAAGCCCCATCTCGCCGTCGCCGATAAAGACAATCGGGCGCAGATACCCTTCGGCCAGTTTATTAACGCGGAAGAGCTCCTTGCAGGCCTCGACGATTTCTTCCTTCTTATAGGGAATCGTGATGAGGCTGATTTTGGCCGAATCGTAAAGCCGGTCGATATGGTCCTTCAGCCGGAAAATGGCGGTTTTACCGTTGGCGCCCTTGTAGGCGCGGATTCCTTCAAAGACACCGAGGCCGTAATGAAGCGTGTGCGTTAGGATATGGATGTTGGCGTCGTCCCAGGGGATGAATTTTCCGTCGAGCCAAATTTTGGGGACTTTGCTGACCTTGGCCATAGTTTTTCTAATTAATCATTAATATCAGCTCATTTCAACTCTGAAAATAGACGGGAGAGACTTTCGGTATAAGGGGAGCGGGCGATTCCTTTTTCAGTGATGATGGCCGTGACCAGCTCGTTTGGCGTCACGTCAAAGGCGGGGTTGCGGACCGCCACGCCGTCAGGCGAGATGGGAGCTTCCTGCACATGGGTTACTTCGCGGGAGGGACGCTCCTCTATCGGGATTTTCTCTCCCGAATCGATCGACCTGTCGATTGTCGAAAGGGGGGCGGCGACGTAGAAGGGGATGCCGTGTTTCTGGGCGACAATGGCCAGGGAATAGGTCCCGATTTTGTTGGCCACATCCCCATTCGCGGCAATCCGGTCGGCGCCGACAATCACCTTCGAGACCTCCCCCTTTTTCATCATCCAGCCGGCCATGTTGTCGGTGATAATGGTGACGGGAATATTGTTTTTCGACAATTCCCATGCGGTCAGACGGGACCCCTGAAAAAAAGGGCGCGTTTCGTCGGCAAGGACCGTGATTTTTTTCCCCGCCTCTGTTGCGGAATAAATAACGCCAAGGGCGGTGCCAAACCCGCCGGTTGCCAAAGCCCCGGCGTTGCAATGGGTGAGAACCTTGTCTCCGGTGTTGAAGAGTGTTTGCCCGTGCCGCCCCATCATCCGGTTAACCTCGATGTCTTCGGCGAGGATTTTTTGGGCTTCGGCAACGAGTCTGGATTTTAAAGAATCCAAAATCCCCCCTTCGCCCCCCTTTTTCAAAGGGGGGGTGGGGGGGATTTCGTGGACGATCTTTTTCATCCTCTCCAATGCCCACGCCAGATTAACAGCAGTTGGTCGTGTCTTAAAAAGCGCCTCGCAGATTGTTTCAATCTGTCGGTTAAAATCATCAAAATTCTTCGCCTCAATTTTTAACGCCCCAATGGCCACCCCCATGGCGGCCGCCACACCGATGGCCGGGGCGCCGCGGATAACCATGTGCCTGATCGCGTCGGCCACTTGGGCATAATCCGAGCAGACGACATACTCCTCATGGTGCGGGAGCTTGCGCTGGTCGATCATGACGACCGTGTTGTTTTTCCACTCGATTGTTTTGAAGTTCATCGATTTTTCCTATTCTATCTACAGCTATGGCGCCACTTGAAAACCCACCTTGACAAAATCGTCGTCAAAGGCCAAAGCGGTCCTGATTTTCATCTGTTCCATCACGACAAAGCTGGTGCAATCGGTAAAGCTCAAGATTTTGTCTGAATATTTTCGTAGTTTTTCCAGGGCTTTCAGGCAGATTTGCTCGTCAACCGTGATCATTCTATATTTTTTTGAATTCAAAAGGTCCTGCGCTATCTGATAGGCCATTTCAACCCCTGCCAGCGTCCGAATTCGGGTGATTGTTTCGTCAAGGATAAAATTGGTCGTGAATAACCTGGCTGATTGAGGCAGGGTTTGAAAAAAATCGAACGCCTTTGGATGGTTTAAGTCTGATTTATCGGCAAGCGTAATGAAGAAAGAGCTGTCAACAAAGTACCGTTTGGCAAACAAACTCATATCCATTATTTTTTTGAAAGACCATACAGCGCTTCGTCATGATTTACGCCCCCATCGGGAACGCCGCTTTCGAAAAGCCCCGCAATTTCTGCAAAGGGATTTTCGCCGGTGTTTTTTCTTTTTTTCTTTCGCAAAGAGGCGGGTGATTTTCCCAGGCCCAACCCGCGCACGACCAACTCACGGAGAACGGCACCCATGCTTTTTTCTTCCTCAAGGGCTTTAAGCTTAAGCGCTTTCAAAAGGCTTTTTTCGAGACGGACATTGGTTGTGACGTATTCTTGCATAATACAATTATACAATTACACAATAATATCACCTCGTCAAGGCCTTCTTGAGCAACTCGTTGACGACGGCCGGATTTCCCTGCCCCTTCATCTCTTTCATCACCTGTCCCACAAAAAAGCCGAAGAGTTTGTCCTTGCCGGCGCGGTATTGCTCCAGCTGTTTGGGGTTGGCGGACATCACGGCGTCGATGACTTTTTCAATCGCCCCGGTGTCCGAGACCTGCACCAGATTTTTTTCCTGAATGATCTTTTCGGGGTCGTCACCGCTTGTAAACATCTCCTCGAAGACCGTTTTGGCCATCTTGCCGCTGATTGTGCCGTGGTCAATCAGCTCAATCAGCTTTGCGATCTGCCCGGGCCTTACCTTTGATTGCTCGATTTCGATTCCTGTATTTTTCAATTCCCGCATCAGCTCGGTCATCATCCAGTTCGAAATCTTCTTTGGCTGATTATAGGCGCGCACCGCCTCCTCAAAATAATCTGCCAT
>JACPFC010000133.1 GCA_016183175.1 Deltaproteobacteria bacterium | reverse complement strand
TTCATTTTTACTTCTTTTTTTCTTTTTAAATTAATCGGTTGACAATGTCAATTTTTTAACAGGAAATTCAAGACCGGCGGGATTTGAGGAAATTTTTGACGGCAAAATACAAAAACCAGAGACCGCAGAGAATCGCAACGACGCCAACAATAAATGCAGAATTCCGATCCAACAAAATGAGGGGACCACCCCATCTTGTTGGCAACACACGATCTCCTATTGTTAGTAAACCTAGAAGGAGGGAGCAAAATCCCATCGCCAATCCCCACCATGTTCCCTTATTTTTTATTTGCATCTAATTTCTTTGAAGTTTCCGAATAAAGATAACATAGCGATCCTGTTGGGGTTGTTGGTAGTGGTGAACCCTCCACTAATCCGTCAACGCACTCGGTTATATTTTTCATCACCTCCGGCGCGGCCGCCGTTCCCGCGATGGAATACCAGACCGTTCGGGCAACGGTATAAACCGCCTCTGCCGCGGCGCCCACGCCGCGGGCAATCGGCCCCAAAAGGGCCCCGCCGACGATTGCAACATACGACATCGCCCCGATCTTTGCAAACTGATCCAGCACATATTTCGACCGCCCGGAGCCGTCGAAATCAGACACCACCCGATTGTCTTTTCCCAAATAGATTCCCCCTCTGGGGTTGCCGGGCAACGGCACAAAACGGGGCGACCCGTTGGAGGATCGATCATCGGTTGTCGATGCGGTTTCATCAGCGGGCCGGTCAAGAGAAGAACTCGCAAACGAAGTAAAAAGGGATTTTCCGATTTCATAGGGCATAAAAAAACCTCCTGCCCGGTTTATAAGCAATTCCCGTGCCAAAATTGCAGGTGCGTACGTGCGTAAGTGCGTGGGTGCGTACGTGAAATAAATCAATGGGTTAGCTTCCCCCCACCCCTTCCCCCCCCCCAAATGGGGGAGGGGAATAGGGCGCCAACCGTCCGAATTTCGGTCGGTACCGTCCAAAAATCGGACGGTTGGGGGCCAAGGCCAAGCCGAAGTATAAATAGACGAGGGCGCTATAATATTATAAAGTTGCGTTGTGGAATCGGCCAATCTTGACAATCGTTTAAAACAGATGGGGGCGCGGTTAAAAGAGGCCTACCATGCCCGGCAAGTGATTCTGTTCGGCTCGCGTGCGAGGCGGACGGCCACGGAAGACAGTGATGTCGATCTTTTTGTTGTTGCCCCCACCAGGGAAAAATTTTTCCAGCGTATGGCCACCGTAAAAAAACTTCTTAGAGATATCAGGCGGGGGTTGCCCGTGGCTCCTATTGTCCTTACCCCCGAAGAGTTGCAGGAAAGAACAAAGGCCGGTGATGCTTTTGTGAAAGATGTGCTGGAAAATGGGCTTCCGCTATGACTGATCCGCTCGACTCCCCAAATTTTGGCGACTGGCTTGTCATTGCGAGAAAGGACCGGGGGCGAATCGACATCATGCTCGAAGAAGATGATGTCGAGGCGGCCGCTTTTTTTCTGCAACAGTCTCTGGAAAAACACCTTAAGGCCTTCCTTCTGAAAAATGGCTGGAAACTGAAAAAGGTCCATGAACTGGATGCGCTCCTCGATGACGCGTCAAAGTTCGACAACGGTCTTGAGCGGTTTCGTGATTTATGCGAGCGCGTGTCCGGCTATTACTTCGCCGAGCGTTATCCTCCCCTGGGAACAATTGAATTAACCCGCGAAGACATCGAAAAAGATGTCGGAGAAGCGGGACAATTCATTGCCTGCCTTTTCCCGGAAGAAGAATGAAGAGCATCTTCACCAAACTCATTGTCCTTTTCCTCCTTACCGCGCTGATCCCGGTGGGAATTTCGTATGTCGTCTCCATCGTCAAGTTGCGCTCCGCCACGCAGGAATCGGTGATCAACGGCAACCTGATCGTTGCCAAAATTGCGGCCGGCAATGTCGAAAATTATTTCGAAAACGCCAGCCGGGTACTGAAAGCCCTCTCTGCCCAATTTGGAGAAATCGGCCTTACGGCTGAAGACAAAGACCGCCTCTTAAAAAACAGCTACCTCGATTACAAGTATTTTCAGAATATCCACCTGTTCGATCCGGCGGGTAAACTTATGGCCACAAGCAATCTGGAACCGAAGACGGAGGAAATCCCCTTCGATCGTATTTTTCCCGTTGTTCAAAAAGGCGATACCTACCGCTCTTCCATTTACATCGCCATCGATCCGCCGCCGGTAAGACCCGCCATCCGCGTAGCCATGCCTGTGACCAAACGGGGAGAGATGACCGGTATTCTGGTCTCCGAAATCAATCTTATCTATGTTTGGCACCTGGTGAATCAAATCAGGATCGGGGAAGAAGGGATCGTCACCCTCATCAATCCCGATGGAAAAGTGGTGGCTTCGTCCAGCCTCGGGCTCGTTTTTGAATTGTCCGATTTTCCCCGGTTTGATTCCATCAGGCGGATACTTTCCGCCGACAAAGAAACCTCCCTTTTTTATGAAAAAGAAAAGGAGGGGCGCTTTCTTCTGGTTTCGGCGCCGCTCGAGGGGGATTTAAAGGGAAATATTTTTATCGAGCAACCGACGCGTGAGGCCTTTGCCCTGGCCCGCCAGCTGACCCGGCAGTTGATCCTGTTTGCCGTTCTTCTTTTTGCGCTGATGTTGACGGTCGGCTACCTGGGAGTGCGTTGGCAAATTTTGCGTCATATCAAAATCCTGACTGAAGGGATCCGGAAAATCGGCGAAGGGGACTGGACGCACAAGGTGGTCATCAAGGCGAAAGACGAATTCAAAATTCTGGGGGATGCCTTGAACACGATGACCGGCCAGTTGTCGGATCAGGCCGAAAAAATCAGGCGGCAGGAGCGGCTTTCGCTCATCGGCCGGATTGCCGGCGGACTGGTGCACGATCTGAAACATCCGATTTCAAACATCCGCAACTGGACCAAACTTTTGTCGAGCCGCTACGAAGAACCCGCGTTTCGCGAGGATTTCACGCAGGTGGTCGAGCGCGAGTTCGGCAATGTTGATCTGTTTTTCGCCAACCTGAAGGATTTGACCGGTGAAATTCCCCACCGGCCGGTGAAACTTTCGGTGGAGGGCCTTTTTGACGAGGTGCTGGAGCGCTTCCGGATAGAGGCGGAGAAAAATCATGTCGAACTGAACAGGAAAATTGATCCCCCGACACTCGAAATCACCGGCGACAAATTTTCCCTCTCCCGCGTTCTTTCCAATCTTGTCGTAAACGCCATTCAGGCGATGAACAAAGGGGGAAAAATCGACCTCTCGGCCGGCATCCGCCCGGAAAATGGAAACCGGGTTGTTGAAATTTCCGTGGCCGACACCGGCATGGGGATCCCGCCGGATCGCTTGAAAACATTGTTTCAGGATTTTGCCACCACCAAACGCAAGGGGCTTGGCTTGGGGCTTGCCCTTTCGCAAAAAATCGTGGAACAACACGGGGGCAGAATTGTCGTAAAAAGCGAGGTGGAAAAAGGGACAAGGTTTGATATTCGATTGCCGATGGATATGGGGGGATGAGAAATGACAAATGTCAAATTTCAAATGTCAAAGGAAACGACAAGTTCAAATGACAAAAAAGTTTTTGATTTGGAGGAACGAACCGCTCGATTTGGTGAGGAGATCGTCATTTTTGCAAAGTCACTGCCCAAGGATCAGATCAACGGTGTTCTGCTTGGACAAATTGTCCGGTCAGGAACAAGCATAGGCGCCAATTACATGGAAGCAGACGGAGCTGAATCCAGAAAAGATTTTTACCACAAAATCGGCATTTGCAAGAAGGAATCAAAAGAAACAAAGCACTGGTTGAGGATGATCGCGATTGCCGTGCCGGAAAAGAAAACGGAATGCCGGAGGTTGTGGCAAGAAGTTCAAGAACTGGTTTTGATATTTTCATCAATTATCTCAAAGAGAGGCTGATGTAAGCCATTTAACATTGTTTTTTTAGCATTGTTTTTTCATTTGAAATTTGAACTTTGACATTTGACATTAATGTCATGACGCCCTTATTTGAACTGAAAAATATTTCATGCAGAAAAAAAAGCCCGCAGGCGGGGGAGGTGGCTGTTTTTGACCGCGCGAATCTGTCGATAGGGGGCGATGGAATTTTTGTCATCATGGGCCCTTCCGGAGCGGGCAAGAGCACCCTGCTCCGGTTCCTCAACCGTCTGGAAGACCCGCAGGAAGGGGAGATTTTTTTCAAGGGACGCCTGCTTGGCGAAATTCCGATTCCGGAATTGCGTCAACAGGTCGGCATGGTCTTTCAGCTTCCGGCCCTGCCGGAAAAAACGGTGCGCGAAAATCTCCTCTTCGGCCCCCGTCTGCGAAAGGAAAAGTTGACGGAGGAGCGGCTTGCCCAGTTAATGACGCATATCGACCTCGATCCCGCATTGTTGAATCGCGACGCAAAACATCTCTCCGTTGGCCAACAGCAGAGGGCTTCGCTGGCGCGGGTTCTGGCCAACCGGCCGGAAGTGCTTTTGCTGGACGAGCCGACCGGGAGCCTCGACGCCGATTCGGCCGTGAAGATCGAGGAGACAATCAAACGCCTCGTCTTGGAGAACGGCCTCAAAGCGGTATGGGTGACGCATCAGGTGGAGCAGGCGAGAAGATTGGGGAGTCAAAGGGCGAGGATTGAAGGGGGCAAAATTTTATGCGCGACATAAACACCTTAAGCCTCGGACTTACCTTTCTTCTCATTATTCTCTTTATCCTCTTTTCCGCCTGGCAAAGGCTGGGGATCGCCAAAGACACCTTCTTTAGTTCACTCCGGGGCGCGATCCAGCTCTTGGCGGTCGGTTACGTGATCTCCTGGGTTTTCACCGTTGAAAACGGCTGGATTCTGGCCGGCATCGTCGCCTTAATGGCCTCCATTGCAACAGCCGTCTCGGCTGGCCGGTCAAAAAGGGTCAAGGGGCTCTGGAAGCTGATTGCCGCCGCCATCTTTGTTTCCGTGGCGGTGACCCTCTCGCTGTTGGTGGCATTCGGCGCCATCGAGTGGGGCGGAAAATTCGTCATTCCCATCGGCGGGATGCTGGTGGGACAGGCGATGAACAACTGTTCCCTGTTTTTGGAGCGGCTGATTTCGGATGTGCGCGTCCATCGTCTGCCGATCGAGTCAAATCTGGCCCTCGGCGCTTCCCCCCGCGAGGCGATACGGGGCCTGACCAGGCAGGCGTTGATCGCCGATTCCATTCCAACCATCGATTCGATGAAAACCCTGGGTCTTATCTATCTTCCGGGGATGATGGCGGGGCTGATTATCGGGGGGATAAGCCCGATTATCGCGGTCAAGTATCAATTGATCGTCATCTTCATGATCGTCTTTGAATTCGGCCTCTCGTCGATGATTCTGGCCTTTCTGGCGCACCTGTTTTTGTTCAACCGGAATGATCAGTTAAAGGAATGTTAAATGTTAGTCTGGATTGTGGATGACGATGTGAGCTTTGCCTATGGATTCAGGGATGATCT
>JACPFC010000132.1 GCA_016183175.1 Deltaproteobacteria bacterium | reverse complement strand
TGGATGCGGGCTTCGGCGACGGCGACGGTTTTGTCACCTACAACTCCAACATCACCGATTGGGCGTATGCCGTAGCTGTCGACCCGAGCGACCGGATCGTCGTGGGCGGGGGTTTATCGATGAGCGCTAGCGACATGGACCTGTTCGTCATGCGTTTGAAAAATAATGGCGTCCTCGACGCAACTTTTTCATCCGACGGCCTTATCACCCATTCAGCCACGGCAGGCTGTAACGGGATTGAAAAGGCCTACACGGTGATTGCGAACGGAGGGGAAATCTTTGCGGGAGGGACCGGGCTTAATTGCGGCTCAAAGGGGGACAGCACCCTTCTTAAGATAACCGGCGAGGGGAAGCTGGACACAAATTTCGATGCCGAAGGGGTCGCCTCCACCGAGGGCTACCGCGAGAGTTATCAGGAATATGGCCAAGCGGTGGCGCAGAACACGGCGACCGGAAAAATCTATCTGGCCGGCTACCAGAAGGCCTCCACCGGCTATTCTGATATGGCGATATGGGGCTTTAATGCCGATGGAACACCCGATACCTCGTTTGGCACCGATGGTGTTTTGACAACAACGGCCGATTTTGCCGATAAAAATCGCTGGACGGCGGCTGGTGACGATTTCATTCAAGGCGCCGCTGTGGATTCGCAAGGGAGGATTGTTGCGGCCGGATATTCCACCTGGGCGGCGGGATTCAGCCCCATGCTGGTTGTCTGGCGGTTTAATGCCGACGGGACCCTCGATGCCACCTTCAGCGACGACGGATTTTACTGGGCCTATTCGGCTTCGAATGGCGATCAGAAAGGCCATGCCGTTATCGTTGATTCCTCAAATAATATTGTCGTCGCCGGCGAGCAAAATAATACCATGGCCCTCTGGCTCTTCGATGCCAACGGGAAACTCACCGCCTCCGCTTCTGATTCTGCCAACGAGGGGGTGGGCCATGCCGTGGCCTTCGATTCATCGGGCCGGATCCTCATCGCGGGAAAACGGGAAAACAGCTCCACCGGCGATGATGACATGGCCATCTGGCGTTATAATCCGGATGGAAACCCGGATGCCTCTTTTGGAACCAACGGTGTCTTTATGACGAAGGCGAGCGGAGACGATGTGGGAAATGGCATGGCCCTCGATTCATCCGGAAATATTTTTGTTGTCGGCCAGAGTACGGATGCATCCGGCAACACCCGCGCCACGGTCTGGCTTTATGACGTAACGAAGGGAAGGCTCGATACGAACTTCGACGGGGATGGGGTTTGGGTGGATACCGGCGGCGCCGGAGATAAAAGCGAGGCCTACTCGGCGGCCTACGATGGAGATGGTTTTCTTGTGACGGGGGCCGGCAATGTCACCGAGACCACTCAAGACTTTGCCCTTTGGTATTTTGCATCCACGGGCATCGATAAGACCTTTGGAAATGCCGGCCTCATCTTGAAGAGCGGCAGTACCGGAGGAAAGATGGATGCCGGGTATTCCGTGATGTTCGACTTGGCATCAAAAAAGATTCTGGTCGGCGGTTCCTCGCAGGATGCCGACAATTCCTCTCGCGGGGCCGTGTGGCGGCTCTATTGAGCGTTTGACATTCCTTGATTCCCACCGATAAGATCAAAAACCCTCCACAAAACGGGTGAAAATGATGCAATTCGAACCGCCGAAGTTGAAGAAAAATTTCCTCGATCATCTCACGGCGATTGTCGGCCCCGGGGACTATTCGGCAAAAAACCTCGACCGCTTCAACTACTCCCGCGATTCCAACTTCAAAAGCGTCATCCGCATCCGTCACTCCCAGGTTGAACCGCTCCCCGATGTCATCGTCTGGCCCAAGGATGCCGAACAGCTGAAAAAGCTGGTTCGTCTGGCCATCCGCACCAAAATGCCGATGATTCCGTTTGGCGGCGGCTCGGGGGTTTGCGGGGGAACCATTGCCGAAACCGGGGGCATGATTGTGGACATGAAAAAGATGTATCGTTTGTTGAAGGTCGATTCTGCCAACCTTCTGGCCACGGCCGAAACGGGGATCATGGGATACACGCTGGAAAAGGAACTCCAGCGAAAAGGGTACTCCCTCGGCCATTTTCCCTCTTCCATCCTGTGTGCAAGTCTTGGCGGATATCTGGCGGCGCGCTCGGCCGGGCAGAGCTCCAGCAGGTACGGCAAAATCGAAGACATGGTGCGCGAACTGGAAGTGGTCACGGGGAAGGGGGAAATCATCCAGACGCGCGACGTAGGGAACGGTGACGGCATCGACTTAAACCAGATTTTTGTCGGATCGGAGGGGACGCTCGGCTTTATCACGAAAGCCACCTTGAGAATTTATCCCCTTGCGCCTCATCAGGCCTTTCGCGGCGTCCGGTTCAAGAATATGAAAACCGGCATGGAGGCGGTCCGGCGGATCATGCAGACCGGCTTAAAGCCGGCGGTGGTGCGGCTCTACGACGAAATCGACACCCTCCTCTTCATGGGGTACAAAAAACAGAAAGGGGTTATCGAGGCCCTTTCCGGACTCACGGTGCCGTTCAGGAAATTTCTCATGTCCCCCTCGCTGTGGGGGGCGCTTTCGGCCCCCAAACTGGTTGCCCCGGTCTTGTCCCATCTTCCCACTGGTTGCCTTTTGATTCTTATGCATGAAGGGATCGAGCGGCTGGTCGCCGAAGAGCAAAAAATCGTCATGGAAATCTGCCATGATCTGGGAGGGGCCGATTTGGGGGAGGAACCGGGACGTGTCTGGTTTGAACACCGTTATTCCGTTTCGTACAAGGCATCGCCCCTTTTTCACAGCGGCGCCTTTGTCGATACCATCGAGGTGGCCGCCACCTGGGACAGAATGGAGGCGCTCTACAAGGCGGTGCTGAAGGCGATGTCGCCGCACTGTCTGGTCATGGCGCACCTCTCCCACGCCTACGCCGAGGGGGGTTCTTTTTATTTCACTTTTTTGGCCCCCCTTTCCGGGTTGAAAAAATCGGAGGCGCTCTACGACCTGATCTGGGATGAGGGGATCGAAGCCTGCCAGGAGATCGGCGGAGTGATCAGCCACCATCACGGCGTGGGGCGGCTGAAGGCGAAATACATGGATCGCGAATGGGGCGAAGGGGCGGCGCTCTATCGACGGTTCAAGGATCACTTCGATCCGCACGGGATTATGAATCCGGGGAAGCTGGTTGAATTGAAGAAGAAGCAGAAGGAAAAAGCGGCGTGAAATGAAAGTTCAAATTTCAAAGTTCAAAGGAAAAAACAAAAAAACAATGTCAAATTTCAGATTGGATTTGTCATTTGGATTTTTGGGCGTTCCTTTGACATTTGAACTTTGACCTTTGACATTTGTGCCCATGCTCCATCTCCACAAAATCTCCCAGATCGCCGCGGTGGATCCCGCAATGCGGGTGATCGACTACGAACGGCAGTTAAACAGCGAAGGTTTCACGGGGGGGTATCGCCCGGTGAGCGGTTATCAATCCAGTCTTTCCGCCTGCCTGGCGGAACGGACGGCGAATCTTTTTTCTCTCAAATACGGCGGCATCGAGGATATTTGCGCGGGAGGAACCGTGACAACGCCGCTCGGGACCGCCTTCACCATCAAGGATTACCCGCGTGCCGCAACCGGTCCGGATCTGCGGCGGGTTCTCATCGGGGCGGGGGGGCTCCTCGGCCATTTCAGCTCCGTTTCGCTCAAGGTTTTTCCCCTCCCGGAGGCGCAAAGCTGGGGGTTGGCCTTATTCGACCGCACCGAGGAGGCTTTTGAGGCTTTAAGGCGGATGATCGGGCACTTTGTCCGCCCCCTGTTTGTGCGGATCCTGGAGGAGGAGGAGGGGGGGGGCCTGCTCCGTTCGTTGAATCTGGCCGAGGCCTCCAAGGTGGTGCTCGCGTTCAAACTGGCCGGATTGAAGGGAATGGTGGAGGCCGAACGGGAGGGGGTGGTCAAACTGCATGAAGGGGAGAGTGTCCTCTTCCATTGGCCCGGCCGTCCGGCCGAGGTGGAAGTTCTGGATCAAACGCTCATAACGAAGGAGGCATATCTCGATTTTTGCGAAAGATCGGCCCCCCTGACGGGGCGGAAGCCCTCCGCCGGAGGCGGACCCGTTCCTGGCACCGGCCCCGCCGGCGGCGCCGAAGAAAGTCTGAAGAAATTTTTTAAGGAAAACCCGTGTTAGAGAACTTCTCAAAGTTGATGGACTACTGCACCTTCTGCCCGCGCCTCTGCCAGTCGGCCTGCCCCGTGGCGATGACCGAGGGAAACGAGAGTTTTTCGCCGTGGGGATTGATGCAGACGATGAACCTTATCCGTAAAGGGGAGCTGGAGTTGAACGCGGAGGTGGCCGCCTTGAGCTATAAATGCCTCACCTGCAAGGCGTGCACCACCCAGTGCGAACATGGGAACGTCATCCCTCCCGTTTTGCATGAGGTGCGGAAGGAGGCGGTGGCGCGGGAGCTGGCCCCCCCCGAAATTTCCGGTTTTTTGAACAAGTTTCACAAGCACAACAACCCTTTCGCCAAGGATCTTCTCCACAAATTGAAGGGGTTGCTCCCCGAACACGCCTTCGAAATGAATACCCAGACCGTCTATTACCCCAGTTGCACCACCATCGCCAAGACTCCGGAAGTGGTCGGGGACACCTTCGAGCTTTTCGAAAAACTGGGAATCGATTTTGTGGGGGCCTACCCCGAGGCGATTCAGTGTTGCGGGTACCCGTTGATCGCGGGGGGGATGGAGTACGATTTTGTGGACCTCGCGGAGGTCAACTTTCATACGCTGAAAAAGTACAAGACCATCATCAGCGGCTCCCCCGCCTGCGTTTACACCCTGCGCGAAACCTACAAAAAATACGATTTTCGCATTCCCGGAAAAGTCATCACGATTAACGAGTTTTTGGAGCCGTATCTCCACAACATCAATTACCGCCTCAAAAAAAACATCCGGACAAAACTGATGTATCACGACCCCTGCTACCTTTCCCGCTATCTGGGGGAGGTGGAGCTCCCCCGCGAGATGATCGCGCACGTGAGCGGCTACCAGCCGGTGGAATTTTTCGACAACGGCAAGTGTACCGGCTGTTCGGGACAGGGGGGGTGCTATTCCATCACCTCGAAGGGGGCCTCTAACGAAATCGCCCGCAGGCGGCTGGAAGAGGTGACCGAAAAAAAAGTGCAGATGCTGGTGACGCAGTGCCCTTCGTGCATCCACAAGTTCCGCAAAAATTCACAGCGGCTGGTGGTGAAGGATCTGATCAGTTATCTGAATGACAGCATTGAAGGGGTGAAGGAATGAGCGGGAAGAATCCTTCTGGTTCCACAATTTTTGGAAGCCGGCTATACATTTGACGCCTTGGGTCTCGGGGGATTTCTTTCGATTCCGTCGGAACTCGCGGTCTGTTTGATCGCCACTTGAATTATCGATTCTCGCTTGGTTTGTTCCGGTTCGCGATGGACATTAAGGTGCGCTCAAACAGCCGACGGAATCTCAAGAACCTCCCCCGAGACCCAAGGTGTTGCCTATGAGAACTTTTCGTCCTTTTTTTATTGTCAACCCGGCCGCCGGACGGGGAAGGCTTGGCCGTGACTGGCCGGATATCCAAAACCTCCTCTCCAGGGATTTGGGGCCGGTGGCCCATCATCTCACGCGGACACCGCGCGACGGCGAAGAGGCCGTTCGTTGCGCGTTAAAGGAAGGCTTCGATCTGATCGTGGCCGTGGGGGGGGACGGCACGCTCTCCAACTGCCTCAACGGTTTTATTTGGAACGACAAGGCGGTCAACCCAAAGGCGGCGCTGGGGATCTTGCCGTTTGGCACGGGGAGCGATTTCGCCCGCTATTTTAAAATCCCGCGAGACCCCCGCAATTTCGCGGCCCGTTTGCAAAACCGCAAAACATCGGTTGTCGATATCGGAAAGGCGACTTGCAGAGATTCATCCGGCAAAAAAACGGTCCGCTACTTCGTGAATATCGCCAGCGCCGGCATTGTGGGACGGGTGGACTACTGGTCCAACCATGCGCCGTGGATCTTCGGGTCGAAGGGGGCCTATGTCTACGGTTCCGTGCGCGGCCTTCTGGAATACAGGCCGGCGCCGGTTTTTTATTCTGCTGACGGCGAACGCGAGGAAGTGGAGCCACTCATGATTCTCGTCGCCAACGGTCCCCACTTCGGGTCGGGGATGAGGCCGGCCCCGATGGCGAGGCCGAATGACGGATTATTTGACGTCGTCGCCGTTGAAAAAATGACGTTTCTTCAAACGCTTAATTTTTTTCCGCGGCTCTACACTGGCGGCCATGTCAAACTGCCGCAGGTGAAAAGCCTTAAAACGCGAAAAGTGGCGATGGATCTGAAGAATAAAAAAGATGTCGTTTATGTGGAAACCGACGGCGACACCATCGGCCGTCTCCCCGCCCTGTTCGAAATTATTCCCAAAGCGATCCGGTTCAAGGTGTAAATCAGAAATTCACCCCGGCGATGACGCTCCGGCGGCCGAGTACGCCGGGAAACGCCTCGCAGGCGGTTTGTGAAGTTTCGGCCCCGGCAAAAATTTCCATCCCGTTTTTCAAAGGCGCCGCAAAAATCATCCGCGATTCGTTGGATGACCCATCCGCCGGGTGAGGAAAGGGGTTGCCCCATCTTCGGGTCATACTTTGAAACGTCTCCGACCGGGCGGGGAGGCAGTACGAGGTGGTTCCTGTTTCATAGCTGACGCGCAGTTCCGTGATTTGCCCCCTGCTTAAGGTTGCC
>JACPFC010000131.1 GCA_016183175.1 Deltaproteobacteria bacterium | reverse complement strand
CGACACCACATCCGATTGCGTGTTCTGGGACGGCATCGGTTATAACCTTCGCGATTCGTTCTGGGGATTGTTTTAGTGCTCCCGGATGAGTTGGATATCTCCGCCCTTAACTTGAATTTGCTCCCTTCAAATATTGCGGCTGCCCGGTCAAATCAGTAGAATTTGCTATCTGTCTCGTTAAAGTTTCGTTCAAATTTCGAAGAGCACCTATATGAGGCTTCTTGCTGTTTGCTTGATATGTATCTCTATATTTACGGCAGGGTCCTACGCCCGGGCCGAGGATGATTCCGGCAAGGGCTCGGGCTCGGGCGTTGCCTGCGGCGCGGGTGCGGTATTGGTGACCGGGGTCGGCGTCGGAATATCTGCCGGCGACGGGGTGACCTGGTCTTCTTCGGTATTACCCGTCGGCTGGGCCAGCGCCGCCTGATTTAAAGGTCCGTCAATCCGCGCCTCGCGGCCGCTTCCGGCGAAGGGGTGGATTTCGCCTGATTTCAAATCCATTTTCCAGATCTGATGAAAACCGGCCATGGCCACATAAAGTGAACCGTCATGCATCAGAAGATCCCACGGGGAATTGAGACTCACCGACCCGGCCGCACCGCCCGAGTGAAAACGGTCCGCCTGTTTGCCCGTTCCCGCAATCGTCTTTACCGTTTTGTTTTTGAGGTCGATCGCCCGAAGGGCGTGATTTTCGGTGTCGGCCACGTAAAGAGTGTCGCCATCCGGCGCCATCCCCTGCGGGTGATTAAATGTCGCCTTCGCATAGCCGCCATCAGTCAATCCGGTTTCACCGCTTCCGATCACCTCCCGGACCTCTCCCTCCAGGGAGGCAACAACAATCCGGTTGTGATTTGAATCGGCGATGAACAACCGTTTTGATGCCTTGTCGGCCAGGACCTTGCCCGGAAACGAAAGAGGCGCCTCTTTAACCCGGTTTTTCTCGAGCGGCAACGTGAGCGGTTTTTTGTTTAAAAGCCCCCGCTTTTCAAAATCGGCGGCAACCTGTCCGATCAATCCATCCAACGGCTCATAAACCCCCTCGCCCGAAATGGCGCCGACAATATTTCCCGCCGGATCGATCAAAATAAGGGTCGGCCAGGCATGCACATCGTAGGCGTCCCAAATCCGCATATCCCTGTCGTTGACCACCGGATGAACCAGCTCATACCGCATGATCGCCTCGCGGATATTCTGCGTCTCCTTTTCGGTGGAAAACTTGGCCGAATGGACGCCGATGACCACCAGTTCGTCCGCGTATTTTGTCTCCAGTTTTTTCAGATCGGGGATCACATGCATGCAGTTGATGCAACAGTAGGTCCAAAAATCGAGAAGGACCACCTTCCCCCGCAACTCTTTCAGGCTCAAGGGGCCTCCGGTATTAAGCCACTCCATCCCCGAAGGAAAATCGGGGGCCTCCTGGGCGGCTGAACTTACCGGAATCATTGAGGTGCGCCGCAGGCCGGCCGATTGATAAAGAAGGAACCCGATGACTAAAAAAAGGGCCAAGCCGGACAAGATAACGCGAAGTTTCTGCATCATTGGCTATTAACGAACGAAGGGACGATAAATTTTAATGGATGAAAACCCCGTTTTCTTTCGCCTTGATGCCACGCCCGATTTCTTTTAAAATCTGTCTTTTAACTTAAAGGAGGTTCTATGCCCGATGTCGTCTCTGTGGTGACCAAACGAAAGGGATTCGGCGGCAGGCTTGCCGATTCCATCAAGGGGATCTTTTTCGGTTTCATCCTGTTTATTGGCGCCTTCCCCCTTCTGTGGTGGGGCGAAGGGCGGCAGAATCTGGCGGAGTTCGTTCAACAGGCAACGAGAGTGGAACCGGCTGGAACGCCCGCCATCAAGGAGAGCCCCCTCATCAAAACCACGGGGATTGTCTCTTCCGCTGAAAGCGTCACTGATCCGCAGTTCCTTCCCGGTTTATCCGGCGAAAACATCCTTCAGCTCGAACGCAACGTGCAAATGTACGCCTGGGACGAAGACGTAAAAACCGAGGAACGGGGGGAGGAGGAAATCAAGACCTACACCTACACAAAGGAGTGGACCTCCTTTCCTTCCAACTCCTCAAATTTCAACACCCCGGGGGGACACGAAAATCCCCCGATGACGGTAAATGATGAAAGCTTCAAGATACAAAATGCAACGGTGGGTGAACTCGCCTTTGACGCCGGGAACGCCGAATTTTACGAGCTTTCGGACATGAGTCTGGAACAAAACCAGACAGCCGGCGACTTTCAGGGGCGCAAAACGGTGTTGAGCGCCGGAGGAAAATATCTCTATCTGCCACTGCTCGCCTCGGCGCAAAGCCCCGAATCGAGCCCCCAGTCCGGGTCGGTGGCGGCGCCACTGGCGTCTCCCCAGATCGGCGACCTTCGGATTTCGTACGCCTATTATCCCGCCAACAAGACCGGGACCGTTGTAGGGGATTGGGACGGGAACTGGATTACCCCGCACATCTACCGCAAAACGGGAACCTTTCTGGGCGTCTATCCCGGCACGGCGGAAATGTTCGCCGCCATGCTGGAAAGACAGCACCGGATGATCACCTGGATCATCCGCATCGGTTCGCTCTTCATGATGTGGATCGGCATGAACATGATTCTGGGGCCGATCCTCGTCGTCATGGAAAAAATTCCCGTTCTGGGCGCCCTCGGGCGCGGGATGATCGGCCTGGTTACCGGGGCGATTGCCTTTGTGCTGTGGCTCGCCACGCTGATCATCGCCAACCTCTGGGCGCTTCTTGTCGTGGCAGGGCTTCTTGTCATTATTGCCATCGTCGTGGTGAAAAAGAAAAAGGGGGAAACGGCCGCGGCCCCGGCGGTTCCGGCATAGAGGGAAAAAATGCGCCGGCTCTTTTTCTTTTTCCTTCTTTTCCTTTCTTCTCCCGCCTTCGCCGGGGATTGGCAGGCCCCGTTCATCAAGGCGCTTAAAAACGGCGGTGTCCTTGTCACCGACGAAAACGGAAAAACGCTTCTGGAGCACCGTGCCGATGAGCCTTTCATTCCCGCATCGACCATCAAGATGGCCACCGCCGCCTGCGCCCTGCATGTTTTTGGAAGGGACTACCGGTTCGCCACCGAATTTTACAAAACCGAAGATGGCGACCTCGCGGTGAAGGGATACGGCGATCCCCTCCTCCTCTCGCAGGAGCTCAAGCGCATCGCGGGGGTCCTTGACGCGAAGGGGGTTGATGCCGTCCGCGACATTATTCTGGACGACAGCTATTTCGATGCGCACATCGTCATCGACGGCGTGGAGCGTTCGAACAACCCTTACGACGCCTTGAACGGCGCCCTTTTGGCCAACTTCAACACCATCAACATAAAAAAATTCAAAAACGGCAAGGTCGTTTCGGCCGAACCGCAGACGCCGATCACCCCCATTGCGGAGGCGATGGCCAAAAAATTAAGGGCCGGAACGCACCGGATTAATCTTGGAGGCAACCCCGAAAAGGCGCGGCTCTATGTCGGGGAATTGCTCGCCGCCTTTTTAAAAGAGGAGGGAGTGCCCGTGACGGGAACCATCCGGCCGGGCCATGTCCCCTTTGCGGCGGAGATCATCTATCGTCACGAATCATCAAAACCGCTTAAGGAGGTGATTCGCGGGATGCTTGATTTTTCCACCAACTTTACCGCCAACCAGCTTTTTCTGGCGATGGGGGGAAGGCAGTTGGGGCCGCCGGCGACGGTGGAAAAGGGGGTGAGCGTGCTGAAGAGTTTTTTGAAAAACAATGTCGGCTGGAACAATTTCAGCCTGGCCGAGGGTTCCGGCCTTTCGCGGCAGACCCGCGTCACTCCCCGTCAAATGGTGGCGCTTTTGAAATATTTTGAGGCCAATCAGGGCCTCCTCCCGATTCACGACAAGGTTTTTCTGGCCAAAACCGGAACTTTGGATGGCGCCAACACCTATGTCGGCTACTTCCCTTTGCCGGATGGAGACATGGCGCGGTTTGCCCTGATGGTCAACGACCCTGTGCCGTTCGACTACAAATTCAAGCTGGCGAAAATGTTGTATAACGGGCTTCATGGGCTTCCCGTGGCCAAAACCCGTTAGACACAATTTCAAATGCATGGTATTATAGGTTTTTATTTTGAGAGGGGGTAAAACATGAATACGGGCAAGATGCGCAAAAACGGTTTTTTCAGGCTTTTAAGCCGGATTCTTCCGGCATTTCTTGTCATGGCTTATGGACACTGCGGGGCCGGAGGAGAAGGCGACGGTTCATCGGGAGGGACAAGCTTCGGCGACACGGTCAGCGAGTTGAATGACCAGGAAGACGAGGTAAACGCGACAACCTTCAGTTTTGCCCAGGCCTATGAGGGATTTTTTGGAGCGGACTTGGACAGTCTCACCGCCGACGAAGTCCGAAGCGCGGTGGATGACTTCACCTCTTCCGGGGATGACTTTGTCGATGCGGCCGAAACCTACAGCGATTTGCTGGAATCCTATCAGGGGGATGTTTCAGCCTCTTTATCGGCTTTGGAAACCAAATTTCAATCGGCCGGAGTGGATACGCTGACCTCGGACGTCGGCGGAGTGATTCGGGACACCAAGACAGGGGAGGAAAACTGCCGCGCCGAGCATGACCCGGAAACGGATCCCAGCGGATATAAGACCTGCATCGACCAGCTTCGCCAGACCCAGTTGACTAACGTGGCCAATATCGGCGTGGGGGCGGTGGTCAGCTCCGGCGCCGGGGCCATTGCCGGTCTGGCCGCAGGGGCGGCCGGCGCGCCGGTGCTGGTTGTGGTGGGGGCCACCGTCGGCGTCGGGCTGGTGGTCGGGCTTGTCTGGACCTGGTGCACCAGTTCCTCTTCCTCTCTTTCCGATGACATCCTCGCGGTCTCGTCGGGCGATACCTGCAATTTCACCTCATGCCAGGGAACGGTCAGAGAATTGTCGGACGGCCGCAAGGCCGTCATTTGCTCCGTACCGCCGGGAACGGGCACCCTGACCATTCACCCGTCCGGCGGAGTGCCGATCGCGCAGGATGTCACCATCGACAGTAGCGGAGTGACGGTGGACATCAGCGATTGCGACGCGGACGAGGAGAGCGCCACGGCGGAGGACGCCGAAGACTGTAATTCCAGCACTGAAGAAGAGACAGGGGCCGAGGCCGAGGGGTCTTCCTGTTCCGAGGTCGCCACAATTTCCGCCAACAACAGCCCCGCCGATCCGTCACCGGGGGAAGATGTCACGGTCACCGCCACCGTTTTCCCCACCGTTTCCGGATGCACGGTTGACTTCGGCATCAGCGGCACGGACGGTTATTCCAATTCCGACAGCCCCACAACGGATTCCGGCGGTTCCGCCTCTTTCACCATTCCGGGGGGGGCGGAGGGGGTGGTGGACACGGTGACCATCGAGAGCAGTTCGGTCTCGACAACGATTGTTTATACGTTCTGACGCTTGCTCCGGAGGCCGGACTCGAACCGGCGACAAAGCGGTTACGATCTGACTTGAGTTTCCCCAAGAGTCGGACTTTATCTTCACCCTTTCGCTAAAAAAGCGAGATGGGGTGGCGGGTGTAGAGTCTCTGCACTTGCCCTCCCTTGGTGCGCCAAAGCCTTAGCGAAGGCGACGCTCCAAAGAATGCTAGCTCAGGATTGCCGGCGCCTCGCCCATGTGCTGGCGATCGTTTCGGGTTCCCTGACTTAGCCCGCTTTTCACCTCAATGTTACCAGTGAGGGCTGCTAACTCGGCATGGATTT
>JACPFC010000130.1 GCA_016183175.1 Deltaproteobacteria bacterium | reverse complement strand
GGCCACCTCCTCGCCGAAAACGGCCGACAAGGTCCGTGTCTTTCCCATTTTGTCCTCCATGCCGAAGTAAAAAATCTTGACCCCTTCGCTCATGCGGACAGGGAGTATCTGTTCGGCCATGGCCCACCGCGAAAGGACAAAAAAGAGACGGCGAAAAGGAAGGGATGAGGGAACGAGAAGAAATCTCCAGCAGACGGCAAGCAAGACAACGGAAAAAGGGACAAGGGCCGCTCCGGCCAAAAGCCATGCCGGCTCCGCTTCGAGGAAAAAGGAGAAGAGTTGAGAAAGGTCAAACCGCAAGAGAAGCAGGAGAAAAAAAATGAGCGGGCTCAAATAGGAAAGAAAAGTCAGTGAAATGCGCGCCAACTTCATAGGGTGTCGATCAATCCCTTGCCACCTGGTGGCTTGGGTCTCGTGACCCCTACATCCGCCCCGGAGGGCAGGAGGGCATGGGACCGTTTTTTGAATTTTGCCCGAAGATGGAGCAGGGCCGGATAGAACGCAACAGTGACGGCATAGACGGAGAGAAGCCCGCAAATGGCCATCGCCCCGATGGTTCTCAAGCCGTCGTTGCCGGAGAGGACAAATCCCCCAAAACCGATCACCGAGGTAAGGCTGGAGAGGGTGATCGGGCCGATCATGGAAAGAAGGGCGCCCCGAAGGGAAGGGTCCGGTTCATTTTCCAGATAGCGATGGTGCAAATGGATAAAGCCGTCGATGCCGGTGCCGAGAATGACGGGGATGAGAGCGATGTTGAAGACATTAAAATGAAGGCCGGCCAGCCGCATGCCGCCGATCATGACCGCCACCCCAAGGGAGAGCGAAAGGACCTGCACCGCGCCGATCGAGAGACTCCTGAAATCGAGTCCGACGATCGCAAAAAGGACGGCGAGGCTCAAACCCAAAAGGGGAAAGGCCGATTTTTCGATGATCTCCAGAATATCGGCCAGCACGAGATACTCTCCGCTGGCCGTGATCCGCCTCCCTCCCGGCGTGGGGATATCCCGCAGTTCATGGGCAAAGGCCTTGATCGCCTCCGAGGTCTCCCTTTTGATCCCCGGATGCACCAGGACAAGCCTGCTTTCACTTGAAGGTTCCGTCGGGAGAAAGAGGCGTTTGATTTCGCCGGGGATATCCCCTTCGGATATTGTCCGCTCGAGCTGTGTTGCAAAAAAACGGCCGGCCTCCCGCACGTCCGCCGGAAGACCGGCAAGCTCTTTCTGAATTCGGCGGATCAGGCGGATTTTTTCCTCCTGACGATCGGGAACAAGGCTGGAAAGCGAAACTACATCCCGGATCACCCCTCCCGATCCGTTTTTTTGCCGGTCAAGTTCGGCGGTGACGAATTTTTCCTCCTCTTTTCCGTCAACAATCACCGCCGTGGGGTTGAAGGCGGCCCCCAGGGCCTCCCGCGCCTTTTTTTCCCAGACCAGCGAGGGGAGGGGAGGGTTGTAGGATTGAAATTGTTTCAGGTTATGCTCCAGGGATAGCCGGTTGCGCCCCGCATAAAGACTCAAAGCCCCCACGACAAGAAAAAGCCCGACCAGTGCACTCGATAAAAAAGGGGACAATCTCGTTGCCGGAACAAGCTGTCCCAAAACATCCGGCAAAACTTTGATCTCGTTTTTCAACAACCCCAAATGGTGGAACCAGACTATCAGGGCGGGCAGATAGACAAACATCATGACGGCGGTCACCGCCATTCCAACGATGCCGATCAGCCCGAATTCGTAGGATGCCTTGAAATCGGGGATCAGCAGAACGGCAAGGACCGCCACGGTGGTCCAGCAGGCGCTGATGACGGCCCGGGATGTCCGGGTGAAGGTGTTGAGAAGGGCCTGTCTGAATGACGCCTCTTTCCGGTTTTCCTGAAAAAATCGGCTCAAGAGGTAAATGCCATAATCGCTCCCCAACCCGAGGAGAGCCCCACCGGCGAAACTGGTCATGATGTTGATGTGGCCGATGAGAAACCAGGTGAGGGCCGCCGTCCAGACAAGGCCAACCGCCAGGGGGAGGCAGATCAAAACGACGGAGGCAATCCGCCGGTAGAAAAAATAAATCAGAAGGGCAATCAGGAAAAAGACAATCAGCAGGACGCGGCTGATCTCGCTTTTCAGGCGTTCGGTCTGTTCGACAAACTGGGTCAGGTCTCCCGTATAATGAACCTTCAGATTCCGGTACTCTATCCCTTGGGCCAGTCGGCGATCCGTCTCCGTTCTGATGCGGGACAGAAAATCGCGCGCCGTTTTGAAATCGAGGGTGCCGACATCCCCCCGGATCATGAAGGCGACGGTGTTCTGCTCGTCATCGACATAATAGGGATCGACGGCCCTCTTCGGGAGAATCCCCCTCTCGCTGTATTTCGCCTCGATGTCCTCAAAGCGAAAAGGATCTTCATCCCCTTCCAGAAAATTCATGAAACGCGAAAATCGGGGATCGGCCCCCTCTTTAATCGCCTCTTTGGAGCGGACGAGGCGGTTGATGATCTCTTCCAGATCCTCCCGGCTTAAAAAAAGGGCGCCATGCCGTTTAAAAAATTCCAGCGGTTTTTGGGAGTCGACGTAGGAAACCCCTTTCATCCCCCTCAAATCGTCAGCCAAGGCGTCCAAAAAACGGGTGGCCGTTTGGTACTTCCCCTCGATAACCCCGACGACAAGCCCGCCGCGCTGGAACTCCCTCTGGAGGCGTTGAAGACTTTGCACGCTGGGGGTCCGGGAGGGGAGAAGATGGGAGAGATCGGAATCCAGTTTGAGCCGGGTCATGTAGTAAGTCGCAAACGGGGTGATGATGAGTCCCGTCAGCAGGACAAGGCGGTAATGCAAAAAGATGAAGTTCTGGATTCGGGTGAATAATCTTCGCATGATGACAACAGCTCCCCTTATTTCTCTCCCTCAAGGACGACCTCTTCTCCGGCCTCAACAGGGTTTTTGGCGTCAAGCAAAAAGGGGAGCAGGCGGCGATACCCCCTGTTCACCCGGGACAAAAGCCACCCCTCCATGAGCCCAAAAACGGCCAGGGCATAGGCCATTCCCCAAACCAGATCGATGAAATAGTGATGTTGCAGATAAAGGGCCGCCACCCACATGACGAGCGTATAAACCGCCATAAAAAAACCGAATGGCTTCCCCGCCTTGTAGGCATAGAGCGCGCCGAGCATTGTAAAGCCGGCGTGCATCGACGGAACCGCCCCAAAGACAACGGGGTTCATGCTGTAGATGCGAAACGAGAGGTCCATGCCGATCAGGGAATCGAAATGGACAAGACCGGCGGGATTTCCCGCCATCGGATGAAGGGGAGGGGCAAATCCGTACTGGGCCACATACCAGGGGGCCGCCGCGGGGAAAAAGATGTAGGTTAAAAAGGCCAGAAGATTCATGGCCAGAAAGGCCGCCGCGTAACGGGCGGCGGTCTCGTCATTTTTGAGTTTCCAGAGGACGAGAAGGATGACGAACATCACCGGCATGAGGGTGTGATAGAGGGCGCCAAAAACAGCGTCGAAAAAGGGATGGGAAAATTTCAAAAGACATTCGTGGATTCCCTGAACCGCGGGACCCGTGCCGCAGGCGATTCCGAAAAGGGAGAGGTCCCAGTCGTGCAAATCCTTGACGTGGATCGGCTGTAACCAGTCAAAGGGGATGTAGCGGAGCGAATCGTAGAGCATCTCCTTCAAGAGGAGCGGAGAGGCGAGAACAAGAAAATAACGAGTGGCGCGGTGACCAAAATAAAGGGCAAGGATAAGCGATCCAAAAAGGAAGTGGTTCAGCGTGATTCCCCCCATAAACCGGTGAAACCACAGATAACCGAAAAAAAGCGCCGTCAGGACAAACGCCCTTTTCATGAAGAAACCTCCGTATAATGCTCAATCAGATCCCCGAGCCGGTTCACCGTTTCGTCCCACCGAAACGACTTCACCATTTTTTCGCGCCCTCTGGCTCCCATCCGCTCTCTCAAGGTTGCGTCTTCGAGAAGCTTAAGGATGCGGTTTTCAGCCTGGCTTAAGTTGTTGGGGGGATCGATGACAAAACCGTCAACCCCGTTTTCCACATAGTCGCGCGGGAGGGCCTCGGCATTCACAATCACCGGAACACTGCAGGCCATCGCCTCCATCGTTACAAAAGAGGAGGTCTCGTTGGGGCCGACAAAATGACAGAAAAGATCCATGGCCTGGTAGTAGGGGGCCACATCGTTTTGAGGACCGACCCACACAACGCCCGGCTGGCCGGCCGCCCTCTGCTCCAATCGTTTGAAACCCTTCCCCACGATGAGCAACCTGGTTTCGGTCTTATGCTCATGCAGTCGGGCAAAAAGGTCGAGCAATAAATCGAGATTTTTGTCGGGCCAGAGCCTCCCCACAAAACCGATCACGAAATTTTCGGGGGAAATGCCGATCAAGGTTTTGGCCGCATCTTTGTCCCCGGCCGGACAAAACCGGTCGGTGTCGATTCCCGGAGGAATCCACGAACAAGGGGTCTTCACGTTCGATTCCGCCAGATAGCGGGCATAGGAGGGGGAAGGGAGACAGACATGGGAGACGCGCGAGGCACACCAGGCCCAGAATTTGCGGATAAGCGAAGCCGCCAGCGGCGAGGCCGCCAGCGGGCGGGTTTTTTTAAGCCCCCATGCGCGGGGAAGCATTTCCCAGTCGAGCGCGTGAAAATAAAAAAGAACCGGTTTTTTTAATCTCCTTGCGCGAATCAGGGGCTCGAGAAGATCGAAGGTCTGGATAAAAACAAGATCGCTTCGATTCAAAAGGGGAACAAGATCTCCGCCAAACCGCGGGATATAGGTGTTGGGAAAAGGGAGCCGATACATGGGAAATTGCACCACCGAGACCCCCTCGCTCAAATTCTCCCTTCTCATCCCGTTCTCGGAACGGGTTGATACGAGAGTCACTTCATAGCGTTTTGCCAGACGGGGGGCGATTTCCATGACAAAACGGGTGACACCGCTGTAGAAGATGCGGTGGTCTTCATTCATGACAAGGACAATTCTCTTTTGCATTTTTTTGCTTAAAGGGCTCGCTGATAAACGGGCTTCAACTCGGACGGGGGGCGCCCTTTTATCCGGCGCAGTTGGTTGGTGATGGCGTACTGGATCCACGGCTTCAGGGCGTGGTAGGTGCCCGGAACGCTGGTTGCGGAGACCGTCCCGTAATATTGGCACCATCCGCAGGGACGATCACAGCGTTTCATGAAGTCCCTTTCGACCCCGGCCTCCGGGGAGGTCACAAAGCCGTTTAAGGGGTGGTGGGACAAATCGACGGTCTTTTTTTCGAGGACCCGGCAGGGGTAGTAGAGTTTTCCCCCTCCATCAATGACAATCGAGGCCGCAGAGCACCCCCCCGGCGATTTGAGCAGGTTGGCCAGCATGAAATCGCTCGTGAGAATCGTCCGCCGGTATTTCCTTTTAAGACGGGCCACCTCGGCCACAAAATCCGCCAGATTCGGAAGGACGTTTTCCGCCTTGTCCAGAGGGGCCGCGGGCATGATGATTGTCCACATGCCGTATTCGTGAATCCGTTTTACCTTCCATTCCAGTTCCCTGATTGTTTCCCGGCTGACGACAATCTGGACGCTCATTTTGGGGTGGCAACCCCGCAATTCATGCAGGTGGTCGTAGAGCTCGAGATTTTCGTGCCCCTCGTCGATGGAGAAATGGAGAAAATCGAGGTAGGGAGACGCCTCCCTGATGGGATATCGCCCCATATGGTTCGGTTTGGCGCTACAGGTCAGCTCGGTGAAAAATGGTTTTGTCGCCGCATATTTGAGTATCTCGACAATGTCCTTGTGGAGAAAGGGCTCTCCCCCTTCAAAACTGACGCAGAGGATGCTTGAACGCTCGAGGTTGTCGAGGATCTGAAAGCATTTTTCCTTGGGGAGGATCATCGGATTTTCCCGCATCTCCTTCCAGAGGTCGCAGTAGGGGCATTTGGAGGCGCAGACGTTGGAAACCTTGAGAGAGGCGTAAAACGGATAAATCGCCTCCCCGGCCCTGTAATTTTTCCAGGCGTACCCGAATGTCTGAAGGTATTTCTTGAACATTCCCCTTTTTTTCATTGTATTTGGGGCCCTTTCGGCCCGTTTTCCGCCTCACCTTAAGGTGTGGCGGAGCTACTCGCGTCATGGATTTCGGGCCTCAAATGGCCAACGATTTCCACTTCGCAAACACGCTGTGTTTGCTACGCGCCCCAGCTAAGCTGGGGCTTGTAGCCCCGCGCTCGCCACTGGCCCACAAAGGCAAGCTTTGCTTGCCTGCGTAGCAAAGTTGCAGACTTTGCGGAGTTAAATAGCCAGATGGCTCGCTTGAACCTTTTTAAGTAAAAATACCTACACTTCCCCTTCCCGATTATGCTATCGCCACCAGATACTATGACTGATCGCGACTGGCAAGGTTTTTAACGGCTCGTATGAAGAATTACGATTTTTTCTCAAACAAGGTGATCGTCATCACCGGGGCCTCCAGCGGCATCGGCGCCGAAATGGCGCGGCAGATGGCCGGCACTCCGGCGACTCTCTGCCTCATGGCGCGGTCCGAAAAGCGGCTTCAAGAGCTTGTCCTGGAGCTGTCGCCGGCTGGGGCCCGATTCTGCGTGTTGCCCTGCGATGTCCGCGATGCGGCGTCGGTCAAGAGGGCCTTTGAAAAAATCGCGCGGGAATACGGCCGGGTTGACATCCTTGTCAACAATGCCGGCCTTGGCGTCTTTGGGCCGCTGGATCGGATCTCGATCGATAACTTAAGGGAGGTGATCGACACCAATATTTCGGGGGTACTGCAAGTGACGAGAGAGGCGCTCCCTCTCATGAAGCCCCAAAAATCGGGGCTGATCGTGAACGTCTCGTCGGTTGCCGCCTTCCATGGGCAACCCCACCTGATTGCCTATTCAGCGAGCAAGGCGGCGCTCCACTCCATTTCACAGGGCTTGAGGATCGAACTTTTCCGCTGGTGCATCCGGGTGCTGGAGGTTCAACCGGGCGTCATCGACAACGCCTTTCATCGGCGCGCCCTGGGGATGGCCGACCATGTCTATCGAAAAAAGCAACTCAAAGGGACCGGAGAGGCCTTCCTGGTAAAATCAATTCTTCATGCGATAATCCATGGCAGAAAGGAGATGACCTGCCCGCGTTACTGGTTCGCATATAAACTGGCCGACCGCCTTTTTCCCGCCTTGATCGAGAGAGGGATCATTCGATTTTTGCTCCCCACCCTCCCGGAATGATTTTGTCGGTTTCGTCCTGCCTGAAAAATTATCGGGCGCGGATTTCACGGGGTAAAAATCCGGAAAGGCCGAAATCGTGCGTCAATACGATGCCAAGGGCGATGTTCTGCCGATCGTCGTTTTGGATGAAGTTGAAATTGGCCGCATACTCGTAACCCACCTGCGGCTCGACCGTCCAGCGTCGCGAAAGAGGCCAGGTTATGGCCCCCTCCACGAGAAAACGGTGCTCCTGCGGATTGTCCACTGTTTTTATGACGCGGTCAGGCCCTCCGCTCGATGAGGGAGTGGTGGTGAACTGGTCGTCGCCGTTGTTGGTATACATGGCCCGTACGTTCAACCGTTTCCGCAATGAAAACAGATGCCCCCATTCCGCGGAAACAGTCTGGCTTTGAGACCCGTAAGGGGAACCGCGGGAAAGTCCGTTCTGCGACAGGCCCGAAATCCAGAGGCCGTGCCGTCCATAAGCGGCCGGGATGTGTTCGTATTGAAGCCGAAGGCTGTTTTTTCCGTTGGAAGTCAGGAGGGGAATGGTGACGCCCGATTGAAAGGCCATCTGCTGGGTGAACTGATGAAAAAAGGATTCCTTGCCATAGTCTTCAAAAATCCCTTCAGCGTAGAGGGTCGTGTTACGGAGCCGGGGGATCTGGATTCGGACATTCAATCCGAACCGGTTGTCGCCGTCGTTGGCGCTGTTAAGTCCTCCCCCATTTCTTCGGTATAAAAAGAACTCGCTCAAAAGGTCGAGAAAATCGATGTCGGGGGCCCCTTCGCCCCCGAAAGTGAATTGGTGCTCAAAGCCCAGTTCAATGAATGAGGCCGGCTTGAGCGAGGCGGCAAATCCGTACATCAGGGCGTTTTTGAAAATGGATTCAGGACCGAGGGTCGACACGAAAAAGGTGTACTTGTTGTACCCCAGATGCCTGAAGATCCATGGCAGTTTAAACGGACTGTCGTTGGAAATTTTGACCAGGTCCATCGGACGGACATGGGTTGAGGCCAGCACCCCCCCTTCGGTGGAATGTCCCCAGAGAACGGCGTCGCGTCCGGCCTCTATCTCGAAGTTGGCGATATTGAACTTGGCGTAGGCGTTTTGCAGGGTGACATCGGCGCGGCCGTCTCCCTGGTAATCAACCAGCGCCGTGAAACGGGGCCGGAGATAGAGGGAGGCGTATTTTGAAAGCCGGGCCCAGTGGTCGGCCTCGATCGCAAAGTCGGCCCCTCTAACCGTATGCGCCCCTTCTTTATAGGTGGTGAACGGATTGACCCGGGCGTCGATGGCGCCAAGGCCGTTGTCCGCCGGAACGGCGCGAAACTCGGCGCTGGTGAAAAGGAATTCAACCGAACCGGTGTCTATCATGTGAATGTCGATATTTTTTCTTTTTCCTTCCTGATCGCCCCGGGCGATCATTTCATCCCGAAATTCCCGTTTCAGCGAGTCGAGGATATCGCCGATAAAACCGCAGGCCTTCGGGCTTGTTTCACCGGCTGACGGCGGACCGGCTTCCGGCGGGCATTTTTCCCCGAATTTTTTGAGCGCCTCCGAGGTCAGCCGGGCCATTTCGTTCCGGCTCCAGGGGCGCTGGCCGTAAACGGCCGACTTGACAAGCCCAAAGGCGATCAGCTTGTCTATCTGCGCGTAGAGGGGAGAGGCCGGAGGAACATTGGGGGTGCTGACGGCGTGGAGAAGGGTGGGGACAAGGAGGGCGAAACAAAAGACCAGGCCGAAGCATTTTTTCATCATTTTGTATGTTTTGTCCTGTGGTGAAACACCACTCGGTGCATGTAATTCACACACCAAGCCCTCGCGAAAATTTTTGGATTCGCTCAACTGTTTTTTCTTTTCCCAGAATCCGGATGATTTCAAACACGCCGGGGCTGACCGTCCGGCCGGTTAAGGCCACGCGGACCGGCTGGGCGATCTTTCCGAGACCGAGCCCCGTTTCGGAAACCAAATCATTGAATATTTTGGCGATGGCGTCGTGGGTCCACGATTTAAGGGAAGTCAGGCGCTCGATAACCTTTTCGAGATTGGGCCTTGTTTCGTCCGTAAAAAATTTTGCCTTCAACTTCTCATCCGGCTCAACCTCCATGAAAAAGAAATCGACCATGTCGGTCATTTCGACCAAGGTCTTGACTTTTTCCTGGCAGACTTTGATTCCTTCAAGGAGAATCGTCCCATCGATATTTTGAATTCCCTTTTTTTCAAGAAAGGGGATTGTCAGTTCGGCAAGCACCGAAGGTTTGGCCTTCCGGATATAAACGCCGTTCAACCAGAGGAGTTTTTCAGGATTGAAGATGCCGGGCGAGACCGAACAGTTTTCGAGCGAAAATTTTTCAATCAGCTCCTCCCGCGTGAATTCCTCCTGATCCTTGCACGACCAGCCGAGACGGGCGAGGTAATTCAACAGGGCGTCCGGCAAGTAGCCCATCTCTTTATAAGCCATGACGGAGGTGGCGCCATGGCGTTTGGACAGGCGTTGTTTGTCCGATCCCAAAATCATCGGGACATGGGCGAATATCGGGAGAGAATAGTCTAATGCCTGATAGAGCTGGATCTGTCTCGGGGTGTTGTTTAAATGGTCATCGCCGCGAATAACATGCGTGATCCCCATGGTCACATCGTCCACCACGACGGTGAAATTATACGTCGGACTTCCATCAGTCCGGCGGATAATCAGATCATCCAGCTCCTTGTTGGCGACCGTTACTTCTCCCTTGATGACGTCGTTCACCACCGTTGCTCCCGCATCGGGCGATTTGAAACGAATACAATGGGGGGCGCCGGAGTCGATTTTTTGTTTTACCTCCGCCTCCGGGAGCTTGAGGCAGGTCCGGTCGTACATCGGTTTTCTCTTTTCGGCATGAGCCTGCTTGCGTTTTCGGTCAAGTTCTTCCGCGGTGCAAAAGCAGGGATAGGCTTTTCCCTCTTTGAGGAGTTTGTCGATATGTTGTTGATAGAGATCAAACCGTTTGGTCTGAAAAAAGGGGCCTTCGTCCCAGTCAAGCCCCAGCCATTTCATCCCGTCGAGGATCGCCTGAATCGATTCCGGGGTGGAGCGCTCCCGATCGGTATCTTCGATCCGTAAAATGAATGTCCCCCCGATCTGCCGGGCCAGCAGATAATTATACAGCGCCGTCCGCGCCCCGCCGATGTGAAGGTGGCCGGTGGGGCTGGGGGCAAAACGAAGCCGGGGTTTCTGGTTTGACGTCACGAAGGTCTACATATAGGCTTGTTCCATGAGCGACAAGACAAAAAAGATTGTCCAAAGCGATGAGGAGTGGCGAAAAAAGTTAACCCCCGAACAATATCATGTCTGCCGCGAAAAGGGGACGGAGCGGGCGTTTACCGGCGAATACAACAAGACCAAAGATCCCGGCATGTACAAGTGCGTCTGTTGCGGCGCGGAGCTTTTTTCGTCCGGGTCAAAATTCGACTCCGGCACCGGCTGGCCCAGTTTTTATCAGCCGATGAAAGACGGGAATGTCGAAGAGGAAGAAGATTCAAGCCACGGCATGCGGCGGGTTGAGGTGAAATGCCGCGAATGCGGCGCCCATCTGGGGCATGTCTTCGATGATGGCCCGAAACCGACAGGCCTTCGTTATTGCATCAATTCAGTTTCATTGAAATTCGAGAAATCATAGAGGAGCAATTTATTACACTCCCATTGGCGGGCGCCATAAATGGCGCCCCTACGAAACGATTACTCCCGCATACCCGACAACCCCCGAATAATCCCCGCTTACATCGCCGGAAGTCTTGTGATCCACCAACTCCGCCTTTTTGGTTCCCAGCTGATTGCAGGCGATAAGCATGACGGTTGTCGGGATAATCCCACACATTGAAATATCCTTGTCGTGAACGGTCTCGTACAAACCTTTTGGGTCTTTCTTTAAAATTTCGTCGATGGCCCATTGGTCTTTCTCCAATGTCCGGTTGTGTTCTTCGTAATGATTCATGTCCGAAGAAGCGATAATCAGGATTGTATCTTTCTCTTTTGCCACAATCCGGGCGATGGCCTCTCCAAATTCCTTGCAGAGGGGATAAGGGACATGCCCGATTGTCACCGGCACGAACGCGAAATCTTTTTTCAGATATTGCACGAACGGAATTTGCACCTCCAGTGAGTGTTCCCGTGCATGGGCCATTGCGTCGATTTCAAGAGAGTCAAATTCTTTCATCAGTTTGTCGGCAAGATCTTCGTCGATCTTGGCATCGCCCATCGGCAATCGCCAAGCGCCGCGGTTCATGATCGAGAAAGGAACTCCCACTCCCGTATGGTTTGGAGAAAGGATGATGAGCTGGTCCGGGATTTCAACTTTAGAATAGACCTGCCCTGCCACCTTGCCGGAATACATATAACCGGCATGCGGGACGATGATTCCTTTGGCGCGGATTTTTTGCGACGCCTCGGAGATCATCGAGGCCAAATCTTTCTTGAGTTGGGCAGGATTGGCGGAATAGAATTGACCGGCAACGGCGGGAAGGCGAATCATGATAACCTCCACGGGCATTATAGACGGCACAAAAAAATCAGGCAACTTTTTTGCCGTCCCGTTTGACACCTCCGACTGGCGCATGTTACACATTCGAAGTGGATAGGATTATCCGTGAACTGCTGACGTCCCAAACCAAAATCCCCCAAAACCCCTTCCAGCTCCAAAAACTCTCCGGCGACGCCAGCACCCGGGAATATTACCGCCTGAAATTCGACGACGGGAAAAGCTTGATCGTCATGAAAATTCCGGCCGGTCTTTCATCGGTGTCGGAAGAAATCACCAAGACATCAAAAAAAATCAACGAACTGCCGTTTATCAATGTCCAAAAATATCTGAAGTCGCTCGGCCTGCCGGTTCCCGACACCCTGGCCTACTCCAAAAACGACGGCCTTCTCCTTTTGGAAGATTTTGGCGATGTCACGCTTGAAAAAACCGTTCGTGATTTGCCCTCGGCGCAGAGAACCGGGTGGTATGAAAAGGCGCTCGACCTCCTGGCCCTTTTGCAAAAAAACAGCCGTGCCGCACCGCCGAAAGATTGCATCGCCGCCTATCGAACATTCGACGCCGATCTTCTCAATTGGGAATTCGACCATTTTTTGGAATACGGCATCGAAGACCGCCTGCAGATCAAGGTGCCGGCGACGGACAAAAAGAAATTTGCGGAGCTGACCCGCGATATCACGCAAAAAATCGTCCAAATGCCTCAAGGCTTTACCCACCGCGATTTTCAGAGCCGGAATCTGATGGTGCAAAACGACAGTCTCCGGCTGATCGATTTTCAGGACGCCTTGACGGGGCCTCTCCTCTACGACCTTGTCGCCCTTTTGCGCGATTCGTATGTCGAGCTGTCGCCGGCGGAGATAGCGGGGCTTCAGGAATACTACGCGAAAAAAATCGATGCCGGCCATTCCTACCACGCAAAGATCAAGGCGATCCGCAACGATTTCGACCTGATCACGATCCAGCGCAAACTCAAGGACGCGGGACGGTTTCAATACATCAAAACAGTCAAGAAAAACGATTCATTTTTGAAAAGCGTCCCCGCCTCGCTTCGCTATGTGCAAAAGGCGCTGGGAAGGCAGAAAGACTATGCGGAACTGACGAGGTTAATTGCAAAATATCTGCCTGAACTGAGGGAAAAAACATGAAAAGAGCTGTTGACCATTCACTATCCACCATCCACTATCCACTGTCTTTATGAAAGCCATGCTCCTTGCCGCCGGATTGGGAACCCGGCTTCGCCCTCTGACGCATCGGATCCCCAAGCCGCTCATCCCGGTTGACGGCATCCCGCTGATCTTCTACAACCTCGCCCTCTTAAAAAAGCACGGCATCACCGACGTGGTCATCAATCTGCACTATCTGGGGCGGAAGATCAAAAAACTCCTCGGCGACGGAAAAAAATTCGGTTTCCAATTCCGGTATTCAATGGAAAAAAAGATCCTCGGCACCGGCGGGGGAATCAAAAAGGCCGAAAAATTTCTTAAAGATGGCCCCTTTTTGGTGTTAAACGGCGACATTATCACCGATCTGCCGCTTGATCGCCTGATGGAATCTCATCGAAGACGAAAACCGTACGCCACGCTGGTAGTCGCCAAAAGCGGGCGCGCCCGGAGCTTTGGAATTTTATACACCAACAAAAGCAAAAACATCGTTTCTATCCTTCAAAGACCGATGGATGACAAAAAATACGATGAGACTTTCTTTACCGGAGTCCATGTCCTTGACCGGCGGTTTTTTGAACATCAAAAACAGGGGGTCAAATCGTGCATCATCCGCGACAATTACATCCCCCGTCTGCAAGGAGGAGAATATCTTGCGGCCTTTTTTCAAAAAGAGTATTGGAATGACGTGGGAACCTTAAAGCGGCTGAACGAAACCAATGCCCGGTTCAGGCGCCGAAAAGTCCGGTTGAGTTACAATAAGTATTTGGAAAAATTCAGGAAAATATTGGGCCAAAAAACGAATTGCGGTTGATTTTTGGGAGCATCCCACTATACTGGTCACTTCAAATTTCAACGAAAGGAGGGTTCCCAAGTAGCAAAGCCAGTGGCGGATAAAGCGGCTTGGGAGCGGAGTTCGTTGAAACGTTAGCTGAACTTAAAATTAAGGAGGAATAGTTTATGATACCTTGGCTTCCCCTGTTAGCCCAAATTGAGGCGGAAAAAACCCTGCAGGAGAAAAGTTTTTTAAGCCTGGTTTTGGATGCCGATCCGATCGTCAAATTCACCCTCCTTGTTCTCCTTTTTTTCTCCGTCGTGAGCTGGGCCATCATCTTTTACAAGTACCGCCAGGTGAAACAGGCACAGGGGGATTCGCAGTCGTTCTGGAACGCCTTTACCCAGGCCAAATCGCTTCAGGATGTGACCCATCAGAAAGGGGTCCGGTCGGGTCCTCTCTATGAAATTTACAACGTGGCCATGCAGGCGATGCCTCAATTGAAAAAACAGGCCAAAGGGGAAAACGGCGGTAGAGACGCCATTCTGCAGAAGCTGGCCCAGACGCGCGAAGAGGAGATCTACAAGCTCGAACAGTACACCCCGTTTCTGGCCACCACCGCCTCGGCCGCCCCGTTTATCGGCCTCTTCGGGACGGTGTGGGGGATTTTGACCGCCTTCTGGGCCATCGGAAAGGCCGGCTCGTCGTCTCTGGCCACCGTCGGTCCCTACATTTCCGAGGCGCTGATCGCCACCGCCATCGGCCTGGCGGCGGCCATTCCGGCGGTTGTGGCCTACAATCATTTTGTCCACCGGATTAAAATCGTCGTCAAAATGATGGACCTCTTTTCCGACGACCTTATTGTCAAACTGGAGGAGGATACGGCGTCATGAAACTCCTGCATCACACGGCCGGCCAGACGGTTCTGGCCGAAATCAACGTCGTTCCGCTGGTGGATATCGTCCTGGTGTTGCTCATCATCTTCATGATCACCGCGCCGCTTCTGCAACAGGGGATCGACATCGATCTTCCCGAGGTGAACGCGGCGGCGGTTTCGGCCGCCAAGGAGGATTTTGTCGTCTCCATCGACAACGACGGAAAAATTTTTCTGGGGGACGACCGGACCACAAGTTACACCGTCCAGACGCTCGAAGAAAAGCTGAAGGCTATTTTTGAAAACAAGGAAAAAAAGGAGATTTTCCTCAAGGCCGACAAGAATATCCAGTACGGCTATGTGGTGGCTGTCATGGCCTTGAGCCAAAAGGCCGGCATCGACCGGGTCGGCATGATCACCGTGCCCGAAGAACAGGCCCGGTCAGAAGAGAAACCGAAAAGAGGCCGATGAATATTATAAACTCATGCCCCTTTCATTTAGAAAATTCTTGTGGACATCGGTTGGGGTCCATATAGCCCTCTTTCTTTTCATCTTCCTCTCCCCCAATTTTTTCAGCCTCCTTCCCGAAAGAAAGACCAAAATCACCTGGATCAAGCTGACCAAGGGAACCGGTGAAACCCCCAGCCCCTCCCCCTTTAAGAAGGCCAAGGGGATGCCCGAATCGACCATCCGCGAACAGAAAGAGGCGTTAAAGGACATCACCAAACCCAAAGAGAAGGCCAAAGACAAGACCACCTTCGAATCGCCGGTAAAAAAGAAGCCGGCCGAAGCGACCCCGCCGGTCAAGGCCAAAACGGCCGAAAGCGGCGGCATTTCGCCCAAATCGACGACTGACAAACGGATGGAAGAGGCCCTGGCCCGGGTGCAGGAGCAGTTGGAAAAACGGGAGGTGCAGATCGAGGCGGCGCAGATTGAAAAGGAGGGGACCGGCCAGTCCCCCTACGGATCGCTGGACATCGAGAACGGCGAGACAAACCCCGTGTTGATCGCCTATTACGTGGCGGTGAAAAAAAAGATCAATCAGGAATGGATCACCACCCCCAAAACGCTGGAGGAAGGGAAACAGCTGAGGACGCAGATAAACGTGCTGATCGACGCCGTTGGTTACATTATCCGGACCGACTACGAACTGAAGTCGGGCGACCCGTCGTTTGATCTCTCCGCCATGCGGGCCATCGAGCGGGCGGCCCCCTTCCCGGCCCCGCCGGAGGAGATAAAGGGGGAGGCGCTCACCGAAGGGTTTTTGATTGAATTCAACCCACGAACCGTATTAGGAGCGAAGGCACTATGAAAAAGTCTCTTTTTGTCCTTTTTGTTTTTTGCTCCCTGTTGCCTCCGCTTGCCGCACGGGCCAAAATCTACATTCTTCTGGAAGAGGCCTCCGAACGGAAATTTCCCATCGCCGTTCCCGAATTGACAACGGTCAAGGGGAAACACAACTCGATCACCAAAGAGATCACCGAACTGGTCAGAAACGACCTGGATATCGCCGGCCTTTTCAAGGTGCTGGACGAGCGTTCTTTTCTGGGGGGGGATACCGACGTCGAAACCATCGACTTCGCCAAGTGGGTTTCCATCGAGGCCTTTGCGCTGGTGAAGGGGATTGTCGAGGAGAAGGGGGGAAAGCTCCTTTTGGAGATGCGCCTCTACGACACGCAGACAAGGCAACTTCTTGTGGGCAAGCAGTACACGGTGGGCAAAAAGGATTATCCGGTCGCCGTTCACCGCTTCATGGATGAACTTTTGCAGGCCTTGACCGGCGCCCCCGGGCCGTTCAACAGCGAAGTCGCCTCTGCCTGCGGCAAGATCAACGGGCGGCAGATTTTTGTCACCGCCATCGACGGGACCCGCCAGCGGAACGTCACCAAAATCAAGGGAAACAACATTTCTCCCAACTGGTCGCCGGACGGCGGCTCGATCGCCTTTACCTCGTTTCAGACCCGCTTTCCGGAAATTTTCATGGCGAGCTCCGGCGGCGGGGGATTGAAGCAACTCACCAGAAACAACGCCACCAACATCACCCCCGCCTTTTCGCCCGGCGGCGACACCATCGCCTTTGCCAGTTCAGTCACGGGCGATACCGAACTTTATTTGATGAACCGTTCGGGCAAAATCATTCGCCGGATTACCAATGTGGTAAACAGCGACCTCTCGCCGGCCTGGTCGCCCGACGGCTCGCGCATCGCCTTTGCCTCGGAGCGGGCCGGCAACCTCCATTTGTTTGTCACGGGGGCCGACGGCGGCGGCGGGGCGCGGCTCACCTACACCGGTTATCAGAACGACCAGCCCGACTGGTCCCCCAATGGACAAAAGATCGTCTTTACCGCCCGCGACCGGGGGGCCTTTGATATCTTCATGATGAATTCGGACGGGTCGCTCATTCAGCGTCTCACAAGGGACGAGGGGAACAACGAATCCCCCACCTGGTCGCCCGATTCCCGCTACATCGCCTTTTCGTCGGCCCGCGCCGGCGCGTCGGGAATTTACGTCATGCTGGATGACGGCAACAATCAGACCCTTATCCCCAATACCGGCGGATGCGTGAATCCGGATTGGGGACCACGGCTGAAGTAAAATTCCAAAAAACAAGTTCCAAATTCCAAACAATGTAAAAAATACCAATGACCAAAATTAAAAAACGCTTTTCTTGAACATTGGAGTTTGTCTTTTTGGAATTTGTTTGGAATTTGATTTGGAATTTGGAATTTTTGAGCATTATGATTAATGCCGTTATTGATATTGGAACGAATACCCTGATCCTTCTTGTTGCCGAGCCGCAAAAAAAGGGGATCAAAGTGCTCCACGACGAGTCGGTCATCACGCGCCTGGGCCAGGGGCTGATCAACAACCATTTTTTCCTGCCTGAAGCGATGCGCCGCACGATGGCGGTCCTTTCCCGTTTCAAAAAAATCTGCGAGGCGCACAAGGTGAAAAAAATATCGGCCGTCGGGACGGCCGCCTTTCGCCATGCCGCCAACGCCTCTGTTTTTATCGATAAAGTGAAAAAGGAGTGCGGTTTCAAAATAGACGTCATTTCGGGAGAAGAGGAGGCGCGGTATACCTTTTATGCCGCATGGAAGGATTTTGGGGGAGGTGGCAAAAAGCTGATTGTCGTGGATATCGGCGGCGGCTCGACGGAAATCATCACCGGTCCCCTCTCACCCAAAAAGCCCCATCCGGGAACGGCAATCAGTCTGGGCCTCGGCACCGTGCGTTTGACGGAGCAGTATGGGCAAAGCGATCCCCTTTCCAAAAACGATTTCGACCGTCTGCTCAAGGTCATCCAAAACGGTTTGAAGGACGAGCTGGACGGTTTTTATCCGCCGGTGTTTGAGCCTCAAAAATGCCTCCTTGTCGCCACCGCCGGCACGGCCACAACCCTGGCCGCCATGCGCCGCCAAATGACCGTTTTCAATCCGGCCAAAGTCCATGGAACGACGCTGACGAAAGACAATATACAGAAATTAATCGAACTCGTGGCCCCGAAGACCGTTAAGGAGCGCCAGAAACTGCCCGGCTTGGAGCCTTTGAGGGCCGACGTGATCTTGTCCGGCGCCTTGTTGTTGAACGAGATTTTGAATTACTTCAGGCAGAAGAGCGCGGTGATTTCGGACCGGGGATTACGGTATGGCGTGTTTTACCAGAAATACTTGAAGTAAGGGTACTTTGTTATATGATGAAGAGTACCGCGTTGGAATTTGGTCCGCCTTAGGCGGATTGAGATTTGGAATTTGTTTTTCTTAGGCGGGCGTGATGTAGTGGTAGCATATCAGCTTCCCAAGCTGAGTGTGTGGGTTCGATTCCCATCGCCCGCTCCAAAGAATTTCAGGTAGTCGGATGCGATTTCCGCTGACCATCCTCGAAGACATGTCACCTTAACTGAATGGAAAGCCTCTTGCCGGTCGCGGCGGCGAACCGAGCAAGGGCCTCGACCGTCACGTTCGCATCGGTCATGAGCCTCCGAACCTGGGAGATGCTGGTTTTCATCCTTGTTGCGAGTTTGCGAATGCTCAGGCCTTTTTCCTTTGCGATGCGACGAACCGTCTGACCAATCAGGATCTCCGCCGTCGCCCGTTCAAATTCCCTTCGGAATCCCGGGTCCTTCAATTCCTCCTTCAAGAACTCCGAAAAACTGGAACCGCGATGGGGATTGTGTTTCTTCATTTATCCTCCTTGGCTTACGTAATTGGCGAGCCGTCTGAGAGCGACCTCGATCTCCGCCCTGGGGGTCTCCTGGGACTTCTTCACAAAAGCGGTGGACATGATCGCCTCGTCGTCGTGAATCCCGTAAAGAATCCGGTGTCTGCCGGAGCGAACCTCGTAGAGACCCTTGTAGCCCGCGAGCTTTCTCCCATGGGGCATATCGAGCCTTCCCGTGATTCCAAGGGTGTAAAGACACCCTTCGATCCTTGCCCGTTCCTTCGCGGGGAGGGTCCGGATGTAATCCTTTACAGGTTCGTCACCACGGGCCGTCTGAAAGAAGCGGATATCCAGGATCACTTAATACCTACTTGTATCAACATAATGACACATGGGCAAGGATTATTTTAATCCTTCTTGTATTCCAAAATATCCTCCGGCTTGCATTTGAAGAATGGAGTGTGCCCCCTTCGTCGGACAGTTTAGGCTACGAAGTGTACAATTACAGCTCAAGCTCAAGAACCTCGGAGTAAGCAACTTTCATCGCTTTCCTGCCGATAATATGTAATGATGCCGCTTGCCCGATTCTATCCATTCTGTTATTCTAACCAAGTTAAAGGCTAATAAATTCAATATCTTATGAAATTAAAATTTGGGAATATCAACGAACTCGTCGGCCGATACAGCGACATGATCATCGCCGCCCTTGTGGTGTGCGTGTTGGCGATGATTATCATCCCCATTCCTCCGTGGCTCATCGACATCTGCCTCACCATCAG
>JACPFC010000129.1 GCA_016183175.1 Deltaproteobacteria bacterium | reverse complement strand
TCATCTCCCAGCTCGCGAGTCGTGAATCCGTGGATGATTTCCGGAAATTTCGAAAGAATTTTCGATTTTAAAAACATAAATCAACCGCCCTCTCAAAATCCTCCGGCAATTTGGCCTCAAATTCCATCGTCTCGTTTGTCCCCGGATGACAAAATGCAAGACACCGCGCATGCAACAGGGTGTGGTCGAGCGCCCGCAAAAAATTTCGTGCCTCCGCGTTTTGGATCTGTTTTGTCCTCTGCATATGTCCGCCATAGAGCGGATCGCCGACAACGCCGTGCCCCGCGTTTGTCAGATGGACGCGGATCTGGCGCGTTCTTCCCGTCTCAAGCTTCAGTTCCAAAAGAGAAAGCCCCTTCCCTTCTTTAAGCATACGATAATGCGTCACCGCCTCTTTCCCTTTCGTTTCGCTCACGGAGAATTTTTTTCGATGGGACGGGCTCCGTGAAATAAAACCGGAAAAGGTCCCGGTCGGTTTTTTCATTTTCCCATAAACGACAGCCCAGTAGATTTTCTTTACCTTTCTTTTTTTAAACTGTTCGGAGAGGGCGATATGCGTTCGGTCGTTTTTGGCAATGACCATCGCCCCGGAGGTCCCTTTGTCCAGCCGATGGACGATGCCGGGCCGCATGACACCACCGATGCCGGAGAGATCCTTGCAGTGGGCTAAAAGGGCATTCGTCAACGTCCCCGTCTCGTGGCCGGCGCCGGGATGAACCACCATAAAGGCCGGTTTGTTGATGACGATCAGATCGGAATCTTCAAAGAGAACATCGAGGGGAATTTTTTCCGGAACCGGTTTTGCCGGCCGCGCTTCGGGGGGATTCACGCAGACCCTGTCCCCCTCTCTTATTTTCCGGGAGGCCTTTGCCGGTTTTTCGTTGACCAGAACGCGCCCCTCGCGGATCCACCTCGCAATCTGCGAACGGCTGGGGGCAATGCGCCGGGCAAAGAGAAGTTGATCCAGGCGGGTCATTCCTTCAATTCCAAATTCCAGTACGAATAATCGACCACGGAGAGATAGGGGCGCCATTCCTCATAATGAACCGGTTTGGCCATGAAGCGGAGAAACATCGACCAGTGCGGCTTGATGGGGGTTCTCAAGAGCCTCATCCCCGCCGCCTCGGGCAGACGGCCCCCTTTCTGGATGTTGCACTCCACGCAACTGCAGACCACGTTTTCCCAGTCGGTCTTCCCCCCCACCGAGACCGGAATGATATGATCGAGGTTCAGTTGGGGGCGCTGGAACGACCGGCCGCAATATTGGCAGGTATTGTGGTCGCGGATGTAGACGTTGAGCCGTGAAAACCGGACCGGCCTTTTGGGGAGACGGTCGTAGAGATGGAGCATCACCACCCGGGGCACGCGGATCGCCCTGCCGATCATCCCGATGGATTCGTCGTTGACGGCCACCGAAAGCTCCATCCAGCTTCGAAAATCGAATAATTCGTATTCACGGTCAACCACCTTGGCGATGCCGCGGTAAAGCATGCAGATGGCGTGACGCACCGTGGTGACATGGACAGGCAAAAAGGAACGGTTAAGGACAAGCACCTGTGAAGATAGCATACAAAAAGCCCTGTATTTTGATTATAAACCAGAAACTATTTCTTTTAAACCCCTAAGTTCAAGATAATTCTTCACGCCATGCCGGGCGCAGAGGGCCGCCAGATCGCGGTTTAACGATTTGACAAACCAGGGGCCGCGATAAACAAGGCCGGTATAAACCTGAAAAAACGCGGCGCCGAGGCTCAATTTGGCCACCAGGTCCTTAAACGACAGAATCCCCCCGACCCCGATGATCAGTGTGCCCGGCCCCGCGATTTCCCGGACATTTTTCAACTGGTGATTCGCCAACCCGGCCAGCGCCCTGCCGGTCAGGCCGCCCGGTCCGATTTTTTTAAGGGTTTGGTGAGAGGCATAAAGGTGTGGCCGTTTGGCGGTGGAGTTGCCGACCACATAGCCGTCAAAGCCCCATTTTTCCGCCTCTTCGATGAGCCCTTTAAGCTCCTTCTTTTCGGTGTCGGGCGATATCTTGACGAGAACCGGCCTCCCGTTTCCCGTGTCGCGCCGCGCCTCGGCAATCCCCCTTGCAAGGAGGCTGAATGCCTTTGGGTCTTCGAATGTTTTTCCATCCCCCGTATTGGGACAACTCAAGTTCAGGACGACATAGGCCCCCAGATGACCGATCCGCGTAAAAGTCCGCACATACTCTTCAACCGCCTTTCGGGTCTGTGCCGGCGGAGTTCCGGCATGGCTGACAAACGGCGTCTTGGCGATGTTGATGCCGAGAGGAATACCCCACTGCTTTTTTTTGACATTCTTTAAAAAATGATCGGCGCCGGCATTGGGAAGCCCCAGCCGGTTGATGAGCGACTCGTCCGCCGGAAGGCGGAAGAGGCGCGGCTTTGAATTGCCGAGGCAGGGGTTGAGCGTCACCGACCCCAGCTCCAGAAAGCCGAAGCCAAGGGCCCGCATGAGGGGAATCATCTCTCCGTTCTTGTCAAACCCGGCGGCAAGGCCGATGGGGTTGTCGACGGTCACCGACCCGATCCGCCCGTTCAGCCTCGAGTCCCTGACGCTTGTCGTCGCACGGAAAAAAAATTTGGGCGCGACACAACCCAGATTTTTAACCAGCCCGTGCGCCGTTTCCGGTTCGAGGGAGAAAAGAAATTTTTTCAGGAGGGAATACATAATTTCATCAGCACGGCATCTTCACCATCGGGATAATACCCTTTTCTGACGCCGGCATCTTTAAACCCGAAGCTCCCGTAAAACCCCATTGCCTCTTTGTTTGACGGGCGGACCTCGAGATAAACGGTTTTCAGGTCGTGTCTTCTACCATAGTCGATCATGAATTGGAAAAGTTTTGAACCGATCTTTTGACGGCGCCCATCGGGATGAACGGCGATGTCGATCAACTGGATCTCGTCGGCCACCACCCAAAAAACGATGAACCCGACAATATTGCCCCCGAGTTTCGCCGCGTAAAACCGCGAGGCGTTCTGCCCCAGTTCGGACTCGATCAACAGACGCGATTTGGGACAGGCAAAAGAGAGATTTTCAATCGCCATGACGGCATCGAGGTCGTCAGGTTCTGCCGGGAGGATTTCAAGCATGGAGATAATTTTTTAAACGATGCAAACCTTCCTCTATTTTCTCCACCGAAACGGCGTAAGAAAAACGCAAGCGCCCCTCTCCTCCCGATCCAAAGTCGATCCCCGGGGTTATGGCCACATGGGCTTTGTCGAGAACGTCAAAGGCCAGTTTGTAGGAATCCTTTGAGAGGTGTCTGACATCCACAAGAACATAAAAGGCCCCTTCCGGATTATAGCCGATTTTGAACCCGAGACCCCTCAAACCCGAAAGCATGGCCTCCCGCCGTCTTTTGAATTCATTCCGCATCCGCTCCAAATCCCGCCCCGCCTCCTTGAGCGCCGCGATGCCGGCGTATTGAACAAAAGAATTCGCCGAGATCATGAAATTCTGGTGAATCTTCTGCATGGCGCGAATGTACTCTTTGGGGGCGATGACGTAGCCCAGACGAAAACCGGTCATGGCATATGCCTTGGAAAAGCCGTTAACCACAAAGGCGTCGTCGGTATATTCGAGGATGGAATGTTCCTTCCCCTCATAAACCAGACCATGATAAATCTCGTCCGAAACAACGGGAACATCGAGGCTTGCCAGTTTTTTCATCACCTCTTCCTCCAAGACGGTGCCGGTCGGATTCGACGGACTGGTGACAAAAACGGCGCGGGTTTTTTTGGAGATTCTTTTTTGAACCGATCGGGTGTTCCACTGGTAGCCGTCCTTTTCGCGAATGGGAAAGAAAACCGGTTTTCCATCCAGAAACTCGATGAAATTGGCGTCGCAGGGGTAGTGCGGGTTGGGAAGAATCACCTCGTCGCCGCGTTCGAGAATCGTCGAAAAAACAAGAAAAAAGGCGGGGCTTGTCCCTTCGGTCACAATAATCCGGTCCGGATGAACCGTTACGCCGTACTTTAAAAGATAGTGCTCGCAGATTTCCTCCCGAAGCTCAAGGAGCCCCTGCGAATGGGTGTATTTGGTGCGGTTTTCGCGGATGGCCCTGATGCAGGCCTCCTTGACGCATTCGGGGGGATCAAAATCGGGTTCACCAAGAGAAAACGGAATAATCGATCTTCCCTGCAGTTCGAGCGCCTGTGAGCGCTCGAGGATGTCCATGGCGATGAATGATTTTATTCTTTGGGCTTTTTTTGAAATCAATTAAATCGGGGGCTTTGCCGCTGGCGCCCGGGGTCCCCACCGAACGCCACCGGTTCAAGTGAGGTGGGGGCGGAAACTGATTCCGCTCCCAAGCCGCTTAATCCGCCACCGGCGGCGCGGCTTGGGAACCCTACCCCCCGTTCGCTCGCGCTTCATTACTCCGACGCTCGCTCATTTAAAATTTGAACACCGACCGCCCCGGATACACCGCCTTCCCTCCCAACTCCTCTTCAATCCGAAGAAGTTGATTGTATTTGCATATCCGGTCGGTCCGGCAAAGGCCCCCTGTTTTGATCTGCCCCGCGCCGGATCCGACGGCAAGGTCGGAAATAGTCGTGTCTTCGGTTTCCCCCGACCGATGCGAGATGATGGTGGTATATCCGGCCTTATGCGCCATTTTTATGGTATTGAGCGTTTCGGCGAGCGTGCCGATCTGGTTCAACTTGATAAGGATGGAGTTGGCCGCCCCCCGCTCGATCCCCAGTTTAAGGCGGGTGGTGTTCGTGACAAACAAATCGTCCCCCACGATCTGGAATTTTTCCCCCATCAGCCTTGTCAGGGTCTCCCATCCCTCCCAGTCGTCTTCATCGAGGCCGTCCTCGATGGAATAAATGGGAAAAAGCCCCGTCAGCGCCGAGTAGAACCGGATAAGCCCGTCGGCGTTCATTTCGGGTTCCCGCTCGTTTTCCAGCACATATTTTCCGTCGCGGTAAAATTCGCTCGCCGCCGCATCGAGCGCGAGGCCGATATCAACCCCCGGTTTGTAACCGGCCCTGTCAATGGCCTCCATGATGACCTCGAGGGCCTCCTGGTTTGAGGCCAGATTCGGCGCAAAGCCCCCTTCATCCCCCACCGATGTGTTCAATTTTCTTTCTTTCAACACCTTTTTCAGCGAGTGAAAAATTTCGGTCCCGGCGCGGAGGGCCTCGGAAAATTTGTTGAACTTGATCGGCACAATCATGAATTCCTGCAGATCGACATTGTTGTCCGCGTGCGTCCCTCCATTTAAAATATTCATCATCGGCACCGGCAGGACCGGCTTGGGCTGATTCATCAGATGAGCAATGTAGCGATAAAGCGGCAGGGAGGCTGATTGCGCCGAGGCCTTGGCGTAGGCCAGGGACACCCCGAGGATGGCGTTGGCCCCCAGCTTTGATTTGTTGGAGGTGCCGTCGAGCTTGATCAAAAGTTCGTCTATCTTTTCCTGTTCCCCCGCCTGCATTCCCAGTATTTCCTTTGCAATCACTCCACCGACATGGGAAACGGCCTTTTTGACCCCTTTTCCCGCGTAGCGTTTGGGGTCGCCGTCCCGCAGTTCCACCGCCTCGTGCTCACCGGTGGAGGCCCCGGATGGAACCGTCGCACGGCCGACAACGCCGTTATCGAGCGCCACATCGACTTCGACGGTCGGATTTCCCCGCGAATCGAGGATTTCGCGCCCCAACACCTTTGATATTTTTGGCATGCTCCTCCCTTTATCACCAACAGTTAATTCCTTGCTTCACCATTTTATTGGCTCCGCTCCCACCTCGCTTTATCCTCCCTATTCGGTCGGCGCTCGGCGGGAACCCTCATATCATGGACGCACCGCGTTAATCAAAGTTTTTTCTCCCTTGTTTTCCGCGCAACATTTTCGGTATTCAACCGATAAAGGGGTTGTCGGCTCATGGTGTCTTCAATAAGCTATGGATACTCCTCCAGTTACTGGGACAACCCTCTTTCCTTTTGCAGATCCTTCCGCCAATGGCGTGCCACCCGCCGGTGAAAGCCACGTTCTTCAACTAATCGGCGACGAACAGTATTTTGACGATCCCGAAGCCCTCGGTTTCTATCGTTCCTTGACGGTTTTGGGAGTGGGTCCGCCGGGTCTGCGCCTCCCCGGCATGACCTTTGGAGTCCCCTTTTTGCACGAAGCCCTGGCCCAAGACATCCCTCCCGAATACCAGGGACTCTATCAGGGCATGATTGCCATGGGAGATGCGGCCGATGTGGCAAGTACCGAAGAGATCAAGATGTTCATTCATACGCTGGCCCGGCTTAAAGAGATGAACAAAACTTATCCCGTCGGGCGGCTCCTTCTGTTTCTCATCGGAAACCACGATGTGTTTCACGCCGGAACGGCCAATTCGGGATCCAATTTTTTCGGGCTTTTGGGGGTTGCCCTAAACCTCCAGTGGGGGCGGAATTACACGCGGGATGTTCATGGGGCAGAAGTGGGAAGCGAGGGCAATATCCTCAACAAGGCACGCCTGATCGAATTTATTTACCGGTTTTTTCTGGAAGAAGAACCAAATACCGTTCAACTGGCCTATTCTTATGCACCCTCGGAATCATTGCGTGAAAAACAATCGAATTCCTTTTTCGACACTTCGTCGACCTATCGAATCAAAGGAGAAAATAAAAAAAACTGGCAGAATACCACAGAAGTTTTCAACGATTTCTGGCATCAATCCAAAGACGAGAGTTTCAATGCCCTGGTTAAATACCTTCCCAACAAAGACAAACGGCCGGAACAATCCCTTCTTTCGGTTTCCGCCGTCAAAATGGAAGATCTGGAGACCGCTAACGGAAACCATCCGGTCTATTTTATCGCCCTCGATACCATGGATTATCTCAAAGATGGTTCCGAGTTTGGCGCCACTTCCGGACATGTTTCTTCAATCCAGGTGCAGATCGTCAAGGCCTTTATTGCCGAGATGACGGCCCGTCATCCCGGGGCCAAACCCAAATTCATTCTGGGAGGGCATTTTCCGGCCACCAGCATCACCAATCTGAAAATCTCCGGCCTGAACGAGATCCTATCGGACGAAGAGGTGATTGCCTACGTGGCAGGGCATACGCATGAGCGGGGTTTTGAAGACCTGGCCGACAGGGAAACAGCCTTTAAATACGGTATCAATCGCGCGAATCCTCTTCCCATGATCGTTGTACCCGCGGTGATGGATTTTCCCAATGAAACGGTATTTCTCAAATATGGAGTGGAAAATCCCGAATCCAACAAGCTCTATTTTGAATTCACCTTCCACGGAATTGATTGGAGAACCATTCCGGGACTAAACGGCGATGTCATTCACGAACTCCGTCAAATTTACCCGTATCTCGATTCCTTTACCGTCGCCCTCTCGAAGATCGACAATGAACAACTGTGCCGTTTCGCCGACCCCGCCACCCCACTCTACGACAAGGGCTATCTGGCCTTAAGCTTAGACGAGGGGCTTTTGACCCGCCCCGGCGCCATCAACGATTTTGTGATTGCCCAGGATGTGATCCCGACGATGGTGGAAAACAACATCCTTTATAAAAGGCTTTTCTTGAGCATGGTGAAACTCAATCTCATGGATCTGGGGCTTCAAGCCGAAGCCGACAGCCTGGCTGATGCCTATCTCCAGCGTCTGAATCATCTCATGGAATATTACGAAAGGATCCGAAGTGAAAACTATTTGGACGGTGATGATGCGCATCAGAAGGTCCATGATCTCGATGGATTTTCGAAGCCTCTTGACGTTGAAGTCGATCGGTTGAAGGAGATCGCCCCGAAATTTGATCCGGAAAAATTTCACGATGAGGAAGAATGGAAAAAACAGTTGGCCCCTCAAGAGCGGCAACTCGTCTTTATGGCGGACGCAACCGCTCTCATGCAGGAAGACCTGAATTACTTCAAGGATTGGCTGATCCGTTTTGAAAAACTGCGCCGCTCCGAGGCCCGGGATGAAGACTACCGGAAGATGACCGACCTTTTCGGCAACCACTATTTCAAAACAATCCGCTCTCATCTCTGGAACTCGCCGCCTGAATCGGCGGCCGCCGCCTTTGCCGCCCTGGTCCATCTTGTATCCGCCAAAATGTACCGCGCCTACCGAAAGCCGCTGACCTCGCAGTTCACTTCCGAAAGGGAGGTTCCCGATCGAATCCGGGTGGAGGTTTCCACGGAAACGGGAGCCATATCCTTCGAGACTGAGGATCTCCCCGACCCTCCTCCCCTCCCTTCTTTCGAGGGACACTTTCAGGAGGGGGCACCGCCCCCGATTCAGGAAGAAACAAAACCGGACCAGAAAGAGGGTCTCTCCGACCTGGTTGTCCCCTCTTCCGGCACACACTATCTGGAATTCGGAAAGAAGGAGGATGTCCTCCCGGTCGAGGAAGAAAAAAAGCCGGCCTACCGGATCCCCTGGCACTGGCAGTGGCGGGCCAAGGGATATCTCGGCTATGGAACGACTGTTTTCAACGAAGGCCGATCCAACGAATACCGCGCCTCCGGTTACAACAACGGCTTCCATATGGATATCGGGGCCCAAGCCCATCTCCTCTCCCGGCCCAAGCTCCCCCGGATTAACGTTCAGGGAAATGTGGGAACTAATCTCGAATTTCAAAACCGGAACGTCCCCGTTGAAGGAGGAATTGCCGAAAACACCAGTTTGAATATTGATGTTCCTCTCCAGGGGGCGCTGACGTTTGGAGATCCCTTTGGCATTTTTGATGTGGGGCCCCTTATTGAGATTGGGCCGTCGTGGGTCCAATACGACACCGATCCGCTGGATGGCCGTCCCGGATCTTTCAAACCGTCTGTCATCCGTGGGACCGGTTTACAGCTCAATCTGCTGGAAGGGGCCGTGTGGTTCCAGTGGCTTAATGAACTGGATCAGGGAGGCGCATTCTCGATGGATGAACACTCCCGCAAGCTGGGGCCCGTTCCGATGACGATGATGCTTGGAGTCGACTTTTTCCAAATGGGGCGATGGGCAAGCATGCGCGATCGGGACAAGTAGGGAAAATATGACAAACGACATCAAACTGGCCCAGAGAGTGATTAATCAGTACGCCAACGATCTTGAGGGGCTTACCGAACAGGACTGCCGGCGCATGGGCATTGAAAAGGAAAAATGCCGGGCCTTGCGGGAGGCCCTGGGACCTACCGCCGGTGGAGTTATCACCGCAAAGGAAGTAACGGATCTCAACGACGCCGGTTTTTCGCCGGACTTTGTCCACGCGCTTGCGGGAGATGACGGCCTTAAAGCCCTTCTGCATCGCGTTGCCTGGCTCAACAGCTACGCGGTCAAAAAAAACTTTTTCGGGAAAAGCGCCAAAGTCCGTGGGGTCATCATCCAGGAACTGGGTGAAATCGGGACGCCGGCCCGAAGCGCCGTGCCCAAACTGATTGAGGACCGGAAGGACAAGGATGGGCATGTCCGGGTTGCCGCCGTTGTCGCCCTGGGAAAGCTCGCGGACGCCGGGGCGGACCCCGATGAGGCCGCCAGGATTGTCTCCGCCCTCTTCTCCGGCTCGCTGATCTGGTCCCCCAACATGGTCCCGGCGATCTGCGACTCTCTTTTCCTGATTGCACAAACGATGGGGCCACAAGAAGTCCAAAACTCGATTGTCCCCCAATTGGACAAGGACTTAAGAAGAAACGAGTCGTGGCT
>JACPFC010000128.1 GCA_016183175.1 Deltaproteobacteria bacterium | reverse complement strand
CCATAAATTTTTACACCTTTACCCGTCCACTTGAAGTTATCGGCAAGTTGTAAAAAAAGTTGCTAAAAGATTTTTAAAAATGAATGATTTTTGGAGGGGCTGAAAATTTGATAATAAAATTCGGCTAGTTAGTTAATCGGCAGATTTGATAATAATTAAAGTAAAGGTAGTAATACGTGATTATCCCCTGTGGCTAGTGCGTGGCGGCAATTTTAAGGTCTTTGATATCTCTATCGTGTTGCTCGACTTTTTCGGTGATTTTATCCATTTTATCGGAAAGATTGTTGAGAGCCGACTTTATGTCCGAAAAATTGGCCTGATTTTCCGAACAATCGCGCTCATTCTTGTCATATAGGGCTCTCATGAGTGAGCGCATATCCATAAAATTCGACTCAATTTCGGATTTATCCTCTTAAGGAGAATGGCATTATTATAATGTTCGATCTCTGTTTTTTGCGGTTTTTCCGCAGTTGGTTTCTTGGTTGAGGACTTTTTTTTCGACATGATTTGGGCATCCTAATTTTAAATGTCGCCCGCTGTCAATTTCAAATTCAGAGCCGCTTGTTTTCCCCGATCCGTAACTCCAAACCCCAAACCTCAAAAAATCCACCTAAATAACCCACTGAAATCACATAACTATTCCCGCCTCTTCAAAAATAATCAACCAAACCAAAAATTTCACGCAACTTTTTTTGCACCCTGCCGATAACTTGGGTGAGCCAATAAACAGGCCGTCTTTTGTGGCCCCAAAGAAAGACAGTTGGAGGATTCACTATGGCCGATGTTAAATTTTATGGAACCCTTGGCGGATGCTATGAGGATCTCGGATTTTTTTCCACCGACAAGGAAATCCGCAAGGATGGGCAGTCGACCCCTCAAAATATCGGGCGGTGCGCAAGCGGCGGCCTCGAGCTGGTTTTTCCACACGAGATAAACGACGCGGTGACCCTTTACCAGATCCCCTCCCTCACCTTCGGCGTCGAAGAGATTTTGCCGGGCCCGAAACAGGGGCGTTTCGACGAGGCCCGCGGCCGGCAGGGACTAGAGGGCCTTCCTCTTGAGGGGTCGTACACCCTTCTTGTCCAGCCTTTTGGAAAAAGCAATTTTGGACGGCGTTTTGCGTTTGGCCCCAACATTGGTTTCGGCCCCTCTTTTGTCCGGGCAAAAGATTCCGGCTATGACCCCGAGGTGACCAAAATCGAAGAGGCCACGGAAGAGGACACAGCCATTTCGGACGGCGAGGGGGATGTTGTCGGCCAAAACGGTGTTTCCGACGAGGACGGCGACGGACGGGTGGATGGCCATCCCACCGACGGGATACTCATCGACAACCAGCCCGGCGTGATCGACCCCAATTCCCCTCTCTGGAAGTTTAAGGCCGGTGCTGCTGTCTATTTTAATCTTCGAAAAGACCCCGAAAAAAATCCGGTCTGGTTGTCGGCGGATTTCAATTTTTTTGTGGACCGTTTTGGAACCTACACGCCGGAACTGCGTCGGGGTGAGAGAATCGGTTATGCCGCCCCCGGTTATGGGGCGCGCCTGGCGCTTCATGTTCCTCTGGGCGGGAGCGATAAATTGCCGGAAGCCCCGGAGGTGAAAAAATACGGCTACGATGAGAAAGAGTATCTTGTTGCATCGGAGATTCCTTCGCCAAGACTGCAGGAAAAAGAGCAATATGCAAACTGGCTTGTCCAGGTCGAAGAGAACAGGGATTTCAACCCGGACAATCTTACCTATCTTGCTCGGCTGAATAAAATCGGTTTTCCCTGGAAGGAAGAGGAGATCAAGGTAGAGACCCAATGGCTCCCCACCTTTGACGCCAATGATAATAAAAAGGTGACCGGATGGGAATACAAGACTGTCTTTCTGGTTAAAGACCCCCAGACAGAAGAATGGCTCCCTCTGATGGACGGCTTCAACCAGGGAAATTATGGTGTGGCCCACAAATACCATACCCCCGAATCGTTGGGCGACATGCTGACCCGCGGCGAGGCAAAAAAGACAAGGGTTATCAACAGTTTCTCCACAATCAACGCCTTTTTAGAAAAGGCGCGCATCGAATACGAAACCCTCCGTCCGGGGCCTTCGCCGACTAAGAAGGGGACCCTCGGCGCTACCGATATGGAACAACTGGCCGCCCTCGCCTCTGCCAACTATTCATCGGATGCGGAAAGGGAAAAGGCTGTGAGAAAGGTCCTTAAGGGTATTATAAAAGGGGGCAACAAACAGGATATTGACGCCTTTATCAAGGCGGCTGGCGAACTCAATAAAGAGGGGAACAAGGATATTAAATTTGTTATCTACGGCCACGCCAGTCTGGATTTTTACCCCGCCAACGATGAGCTTTCCCTGCGACGGGCCCAGATGGCCGAATATGTCCTGATTGCCCTGGGGGTTGATCCGAAGAGAATTGTCGAAATTGATGGCGTCGGAGAGAAAGATCCAATCAACCCCGGCGATGAAAATAATGCCTCTTTTCGCAAAAGTGCCGCCAACAAGGAGAATCAGCGGATAGAACTTATTCCCATTGATCCCAGCTCGGGGATGGAGGTTGACCGCGTGGAGTATCGGAAGAAAAAGGGAAAGACCGTCACCACGGAAACCCCTGTTATGCCAGTCGACTGGGAAAAGGCGGTGGTCGGTCTTTCGGTGGAAAACCTCCAGCCGAACAATCCGGTGGCGAAGCCGGTTGATGTGGAGAAGACAGCAAGCGGCGGGTTGGACGATACCTTCCGCCATTACCGGAAAGAGAAAGATGAAGGCTGGACCCAGATTACCGATCCGGCGCCAGTCCCCGCGTCGACCGAGGAGGTTCCCCCCAATGCCTTTCTCACCCGTGACATTCCGATGTGGACGCTTGAGGAGAAAAAGGAGGATTTGGTCCCCAGTGAAGTGGCGCCGTTTAATCGAGATCGTGTCGGTCAAAATCCGCGGGGACCGCTCGATGAGCCGCCGGCCTCCTTCGTCGCGCCGACCTCCGCCGAAGAGTACAGGGAGGCCCTGGCCTCTGCCAAAGGGGACGGGGAAGGGCCATTGGGCCAGGTTGCCCCTCTCGCGAAGAAATATAAAAAGCCGGAAGCCGCCACCGACGCCGCCACTGACCTTGAAACGGTCAAAACCTCGATGATTGCCCTTGAATGGGCATGGGTTACGATCGATCAACTCCGCCAGGCGGCCAGGGTTGCAAATGAAAACGTGTTGAATCGGACGGAGCGCAACAGTTACCTTAAGGAATGTGAAAGGCTGATCCGCAAAATAGCCGACGCCCATAAAGAACTTGAGCAGTTGGAACCGATCATCAAAACGCGCGCTACCGTGGAAGGAAGGACGATGACATTGCCGACCACGACCATGACAGGGCAATCCGCCGCTCCCGCCCCGCCTCCCGCAGAGCCCCCAACGGACGGGGAGGAAGAGGCGCCAATAGATATGGATATTTATGAGTAATCGACCATCACGGAGCGATTGGTTATGCTCGACAAAATCTATATCCTTGTCAGCGAGGAAGATCGCAAAATCTACGAAACCTGCGACGACGGGAATCCACAAAAAGGCGCGTTTCGCAGTAAGGGAACGGAGGGTGCTGAAACGCTTTGTTCTGTTGAGCTCAACGACGAGGCCATTCTTGAATTTCGGGACAAATATCTCTCCGCGGTCAAACCCCGCAAACTTTTATCAGATCCCGATAACGCCGACACTTTAACCCTTTACAACCTTTTCAAAAACCCCGGCCGTTTTCATTTTATCGTTCCGGCCAATGCCTATGCCAAAAGCATTCTCGGTACTTGGTTTCCCACGGCCAAATCGAAACCGAACGCCTATCCGGCCGAAGGGCTTGCCCGGTTCGATTTGACCGACCGCAACATCACGTTGGGGCAAATGGCCGACCATGCCAATTTTATCGTCGAATATTTTCCATCGGATAGGGAAGCGTTTGATGTGACAAAAATCGCGCAGAACTACGGCGTTGATTTTCTCAATTTTACCCTTTATGCCTACGATAAGGTGAAGGAAGCGGGGCTTCTTCGCACTCCCTTGGTTTCAACCGGCACTGGAGGGGGCATGGGGCCAACCGTCGGTTCATCGGTTGTTACCGGGGGCTCACCTGCCTCGACCTCCCCCGCGAGAACCACCCCGCCGGCCGGGCCGCCGAGAGGCGCTCCTTCGGCCAAGCCTCCTGCCGGAACCAAAAAACCGGAGCCCAAAAAGCCGGCGCCAAAACCGGATGGGGGCCGTTGTCCCGGTGGAACGCCGCCCGAGTGTTGTGACAAGGACCCGAATAACGACACTTCCGATTGCTGACCATGCCTGACACTCTCTCTATTAAATAATAAAAATATAATGAAAACATATAGTTATAAAAATTATAGGGTCCCCCTCATTTTTCAAGCAACTTTTTTTGCGCCTTGCCGATAACTTGGGTGAGCGAATAAACAGGCCGTCCTTTGGTGGCCCTTTAAGAAAGACAGGAGGATACGACCATGGGAGATGTGAGCATCACAGGTTCTTACGAGCTGGGAGGTTACGGATACGATTTTAAAGACCCCAGGGAAGGGAGCGAGCAGGTCAAGGCCGAAGATGGCCTGGTTCCCTACAGAGGCTGGTCCCATACCTTGGGGGGCAATGTTGTTTATCGGCCAGGGTCCTCCGGTTTCGAGGTTTTCGGCGGCCTTGGTTTTCGGTTTGAAAAT
>JACPFC010000127.1 GCA_016183175.1 Deltaproteobacteria bacterium | reverse complement strand
TGTTTCACACCCGAAAAAAACAGGATCGCCGACGATATCGCATCCCAGATCATCAACCTGTTGGAGGCCCATCATGCCTCCGGATTGCGGCGTGTCCGACGCCTCTCCCGAAATAACGGTTATCGCCGCCTCATCAACAACAAAATTTACGGTCCCGAAACGATCAACCGTATTCTGGCCCGTATTCCAAAGCATCTCACATGACACCCGAGATTATCGACCAATTTTTTCTGAAACTCGCCGAAACGCTCGACAAACCGGCGACGGTCATTCTCATCGGCGGCGCCGCCGCCCTTCTTTTTGGGGGAGCCCGGCCGACCGAAGACATCGATTTCGGCATCAATGGACTTAACCGTGCGGATAAAATAGCCGACGGCATTTCCGCCGCAAGAAAAGAGACCGGGGTCAAAACAGAATATTCCGAAGATATCGAACGCTGGTCGATGTTGACACTGCTTGATTATAAAAAGCACACCCGCCCTTACAAGATTTTCGGAAAATTAAAAGTCACCATTCTGGAACCCGAATATTGGTCCATCGGCAAGGCCGGGAGATACTATGATTCGGATATTCAGGATATGATCACGGTCTTCAAATCGCAAAAAACAGATTCCGCAAGGCTCCTCCGCGTTTGGGCTCGGTCTCTCCGGGAAAGTCCGCTTTCGGATGACCTTTTTCATTTCAAAAAACATGTTGTTCATTTTATGAAAACCTACGGCCGGGAGATATGGGGAAACCGTTTCAATGCGGAGAAGGCCCTAAGGGAATACAAATTCCAGCCTTGAGTCATGCGCTTATGGGGACAAAAAAACTATCCATCGTCTTTCTTGACGCCGCCACGGTTGATTTTGGCGATATCGACCTTGCACCGATTACCAAAAACGGCCGCACCCTCCCCTTTGAAAATTCCTCGCAGGATGAAATTGTCAAAAGGGCCGGATCGGCCGAGGTGGTGATTGCCAATAAATGTATTTTCGACGCCGTGATCCTCAAAAAACTTCCGCATTTGAGGCTCATCTGTATCGCCGCCACAGGCGTGAACAACGTCGATCTGGACCTTGCGCGCAAAAGAAAAATTGCCGTCACCAATGTACCCGGCTATTCCACAACCACCGTAGCTGAGCACACCCTCCTCTTTCTCCTTGCCTTGAGCCACCGCTTGTTTGAACACCACAACGCGGCCATGAGCGGGCTTTGGTCGCAATCGCCCCACTTTGCCTATCTGGATCACCCCTTTTCGGATTTACAGGGGAAAAGTCTCGGCATTCTTGGATACGGGACCATTGGAAAAAAAGTGGCCAGGCTGGCCCGTCTGTTCGACATGAAGGTGCTTGTGGCCAAGTTGCCGGGAAGAAGTTATTTGAAAAAAGAAAAGCGCCTCCCGCTAAAGCAGGTTCTTCAAAAAAGCGATTTTATAACCCTTCACTGCACCCTCACCGATTCGACGCGGCATTTGATCAACCGCGAAAAGGTTTTATGGATGAAGCCAACCGCCTGTCTATTGAATCTGGCACGCGGCCCTGTCGTGCAAGACGAGGCCCTTACCTGGGCCCTTCAAAAGAACCGAATCGCCGGCTATGCCACCGATGTGATGGTTCACGAACCGCCGCCGGAGAATCATCCTTTTTTTCACCCTTCCCTCAAAAACAAAATTCTCTTCACTCCCCACATCGCCTGGGCCAGCCGCGAATCACGGCAGAGGCTGATCAACGAGATAGGGAAAAATATTCAGGCGTTTTTGGAGGGGAGAAAAAAAAATCGGGTTGTGTAAAAAAAGAGAGTCCCTTTGTCTTCGCAATTTTCGTAAGCCGCCATGAGTTGGTTTGTCTCGCCGACAGATGTGGCTGGCGGGAACGAAAATTGCTTCGTCAAAAGGACTCTCTTTTTTTACAATGCGTTATTTCTTCAACTCCGCATTCAGGGCATGGATGGTGTTTTTGGCGTCGCCGAAGACCATCCGCGTGTTTTCGAGGTAAAAAAGAGGGTTGTCGATGCCCGCAAAACCGGCCGCCATCGACCGTTTGAGGACAAAAACCATTTTGGAGCGGTCGGCGTCGATGATCGGCATGCCGTAGATGGCGCTCGATTTGTCGGTCCGGGCGGCGGGATTCACCACGTCGTTGGCGCCGATGACCATGCAGACATCCACTGTCGGCATGGAAGGATTGATCGCATCCATCTCGATTAAATGATCATACGGGACGCTCGCCTCGGCCAACAGCACATTCATGTGCCCCGGCATCCGGCCGGCCACCGGATGAATAGCATAACGGACCTCGACCCCCTTTTTTTCCAGAATTTCCTGCAGTTCGCCGACCGCATGCTGGGCCTGGGCCACCGCCATGCCGTAGCCGGGGACAATGACCACCGACGAGGCCTGCTTTAAAAATTCCGCGGCATCTTCCACAGTAAACGATTTGACCGGCTTTGAGCCCCCCGTGGCGGCGGACGTCTGCTCCACCTGGCCAAAGGCGCCGAACAGCACATTGCCGAACGACCGGTTCATCGCCTTGCTCATGATCATCGCCAGTAAAAATCCGGAGCCGCCGTCCAGCGCGCCGCAGATGATGAGAATGTTGTTGTCGAGCGCAAAGCCCGACGCCGAGGCCGCCAACCCCGCGTAGGAATTCATCAGACAGATGACCACCGGCATGTCGGCCCCGCCGATGGGAACAACCAGAAGAATTCCCAAAAGAAGACCGACGCCGACCACCGTGTAGAAGAGGCCGGACAAATAGGGGCTGAAAATCAGCCAAACGACAAACCCCAGACAGGCGGCAAGAAGGGCCAGTGTGAGAGTGTTTTGCCCCTTGAAAGTCTGCGGACGCCCCGACAAAATCCCCTGAAGCTTGCCGAAGGCCATCAGGCTTCCGGTAAAGGTCACGGTTCCAAAGAACACCTCAAAGCCCAACGCCCCCATGGTGAATTGCGTGATGTGCCCCGCCATCACGGCATGGCGGATGTATTCCGCCACCCCCACCAGCGCCACCGCCAGACCGCCAAAGGCATGGGAGAGCGCGATTCGTTCGGGCATCTTGGTCATCGGAATCCAGAGGCCCATCGGAATGCCGATGATGGTGCCGACAATCAGGCCGACGATGATCCATTGATAGGTGATGATGTCGCGGTGAAGGAGGGTGCCGACGATGGCCACCAGCATCCCGACGCCGGCAAGAATAATCCCCCGCCGGGCCGCGTCGGGCTTTGTCAGACCGCGCAAGCCGACGATAAAAAGAACGGTTGAGGCGAAGTATGCAAGATAAATCAGCTGGAGTTTCATAAAACCACGTCTATTTTTTCCTCTTGAACATCTTGAGCATCCGGTCGGTGATCAGAAAACCGCCGACCACGTTGACGGTGGCCGCCGCCACCGCAATCACCCCCAAAATTGTGGAGAGCTTGCCGTAGCTCCCCCCCGCAATCACCAGAGAGGCCACCAGCGAAATGCCCGATATGGCGTTGGTGGCCGACATCAGCGGCGTGTGCAAAAGGGCCGGCACCTTGGTGATGATCTGGTAGCCGACAAAGACCGCCAGAACGAAAATGTAGAGGCCAAAGATCA
>JACPFC010000126.1 GCA_016183175.1 Deltaproteobacteria bacterium | reverse complement strand
GCCCTATAATCTAACGTGCAAAAACTCAACCTCAAAGGGACGGATTCGCCGTCAAAGATTTCCTCATTTTGTAATGTGATTTAGACCTTCCGGCAGGCTTCACGAATCCTTGATCTCCACAAACGACCGGGCGCGGATTTCCATCAGGTAGCGCTCCACCTCCTCGCCGATCCGTTCCTGAATCACCCGGTTGCGCACCCACTCCTTCACCTCGTTGAAGGAGCGCGGTTTGGGGTCGAGGCGATCAATCACCTTGAAGATAAAAATGCCGCTGGGCGTCGGGATGGGGTCGGAAATCCTGTTTGGTTCCAGCATGGTGAGAAGATTCAGCAGATCGGGGCGCATTTCGCCCGTATCGACAATGCCGGAGTCCCCCCCTTTGCCGGCAAAGGCGCCGCGGGAATATTTTTGAACCAGGGAGGAAAAGGGGGCGCCGCGGCGCAACTGCCCGACAATATCACCGGCCAACGCCTGCAAATCGGTTCCCGGCGGGGCGGAGTCGGGGGTGAGAAGAAGTTCCAGAAAACGGATTTTGGAAAAACCCTGAAACTCGGACGGATGGTTCCGGTAGTACTCCTCCAGGTCGTAGTCGCTGACGCGAATGCGGGGATAAATGGTTTTTTTCAAAAACTCGTCGCGCTTGAGTTTTTCGCGGAGCTCATTCTTGTACGCGGACTCCCCAATCCCCCTTCGGGCCAGCTCCGCCTTCAGCTCGTCGACAGTCGAACGGTTTTGGCCGGCCATCGACTGCATGGCCTGATCCACTTGGGAGTCAGTCACATCGATATTCTGTTTTTCAATTTCCTGTGCAAGCAGGGCATCGTTGATCAGACGGTTCAGCACCTCGGTCTGCCCGGCTTTTGATTTTTTCATCTCCTCCGCGATATCGGACTGGGTGATCACCACATCGTTCACCTTGGCCACGATCTGGTCGACAACCTGCTGGGCGGATAAGCCCCCTCGGCCGATCAGGCAGAGAAACAGGACAATCAGGCATGTGATCCGCCTCAGGCGGATTGGATATTTTTTCACGGTTTTATCTTTTCCAGCGCATCTTCCACGATTTGGATCTGCGACTGCGCCAGGATGTCCTCTTTCCAGGCCTTATAGCGTTCTCCCAGCCTAAGTTGCAAGAGGCGGGACTCAATTTGTGAAAACACCTCCGTAAGGTTCCGGATCCCCGCCGGTTTCCGGTCGATCAATTTGAAGAGGTGAAATCCGTAAGGGCTCTTCACAATGGGGCTTATCTCCCCGATATTTAATGAAAAACAGGCATCGTCGAATTCTTTGGGGTAGGTCCCGCGGGCAAAAAAGCCGAGATCGCCCCCCTTTGAGCGATCGGGCGAGATGGAATGCATCATGGCCAATTTGGCGAAATTTTCCCCCTGTTTGAGCCGGGCCGAAAGCTCCCTGGCCCTTTCCTCCGTGTCGGTGGCAATCTGGCGCACCCGGACTTTTTCCTCCTCACGAAATTCATCCGGATGGCCGTTGTAATAAGCCTGGATGTCCGACTTGTCCACCTTCACTGCGGGATAGAGGGTCTCCTTAAGGATTTTTTGCACCCAAAGGGTCTCCTCGGCCATGGCGCGCCACCGGGTGACCGGAATATTTTTTTCCTCCAGCATCCACTCGAATTCCTGCCCGGTGTATCCCTTCTTTAAATCTTCCAGACCGTGCGCCGTCTCCTCCGTGGTCAGGACGATGCCGTTTTTTTCCCCCCAGTCGATCAGGACGCGGTTTTCGATCATCCGGTCGAGAATCTCTTTTTTCAGACGCTCAAACCGCTCCGGTTTGGCGAAAATTTCCTCGTCGTATTTGGCTCTTTCAAGGTCGATGCGGAAAAGGAGCTCATCCTCCTTGATCGATTGTCCGTTCACAAACGCCACAACGGCCGGAAGCCCCGGCTGTTCCTTGCGGGCAAGGCAGGAGGTCAAAATTCCAAATGCCAAATTCCAAATTCCAAATGAAACGCCAAAAAACAAACTCCAATTTCCAAAAAAAAGACTTTTGGATTTTTGAACATTGGAATTTGGATTTTCCAGCATATTCGGTCACAGAAAAAAGATCCATGTCACCGTCCCAAACAACGGAATCAAGATGCCGACCGACCAGAGCATGTAACCGAAAAAAGAAGGTGTTTTAATGCCTGCATGGTCGGAAATGGCCTTGACCATGAAATTGGGGCCGTTCCCGATGTAGGTCACGGCCCCCATCAGCACCGCTCCGGCGCTGATGGCCAAAAGGATCGGTTCGGTAATCCCGACAACGGAGGCATTTGGGAGATGAAGCCCCTGCGCCAGCGAAAAGAAGGTCAAATAGGTCGGGGCGTTATCTAGAAACGACGAGAGCGATCCGGCCAGCCAGAAAAACTGGGCGGGATGGGTGATGCCAAGCTCTGCCCCATGGTGTTCCAAAAGCCAAAGGGCGGGAACCATGGCGATAAAAATGCCGGCAAACAAAACGGCCACCTCGACAATCGGATGAAAGTTGAACCGGTTTTTCTGCCGCGCCCGTTGGGGCGTCACCTTCAGGGAAAGGAGCGCCAGAGAGAGCATGACCCCTTCCCGATACGGCGTCGGAAGGAAAACGCACAAAACGACCCCCGCCAGAAGAAGAAAGTTTATACTGCCAATCAGCTTTAACGGTTCAACATGCCGCCGGTCCGCGGTGAGGTCCTTTTTTGTCTCCTTGCTGTAAGCAATTCGGTCAATCAGATAAAAGAGGGCCAGAAGGGCGCCGTTCAAAAGAAGCCATATCGGAAAAAGTTTCAGCGTCCAGAAAAACGGGACACCGCGGAGATAACCGAGAAACAGGGGGGGATCACCGATGGGGGTAAGCAACCCCCCGATGTTGCTGACCACAAAGATAAAAAAGATCGGGATATGTTTTACATGATGCCGTTCGCGGTTGGTGTGGAGAAGGGCGCGGATCAACAGCATGCTGGCTCCGGTTGTTCCGATAATGCTCGCCAAAACCGCGCCGATGGCCAGAAAAGCGGTGTTCACCGTCGGTGTCGCCCGGAGATCGCCGTCCAGGGCAATTCCTCCAGAGACCACAAAGAGGGCCGCAAGGAGCGAGATGAACGAAAAATATTCAAGCCCGGTATGGAGGAGGGCGTGCGGGTCGTGCGCGATCAGATAAACGGCGGTGGGGAGGGCGATTCCCAGCGCCACCAGCGCCTTGTTTAAGTTCTTTTCCCAGAAATGGGGAAGGGCCAATGGGAGAATGGCAATGCCTAAAAGCATCAAGACAAAAGGGGTGACCCAGTAAATGGCGATCGACTGCATCGTGGGGGCTTTTCATAGTGCATCCCCCCCTTTTTGTATAGAAAAAACAGCTTTTTAGCTGATCTGCACCCTTGACAGTTTTTGATGCGGCATGTTAACGGCAGGCGGCGTTTTTTCATAAATAAAATAATATGATTGACCTCTATCCCAACGAGACTCTTCCCCTCATGTGGGTCATCTTCGCGGTGGTCTTTTTTTTCTTAAACCGTTTTGTCTTCAGGCCGACCCTTCATCTGATCGCCGAACGACATCGCAACACCGAAGGTCTCAAAACCGGGGCGCTGGCCCTCTCCGAAAAAATCAAAACACTGACGGCCGGTTATGAACAGAAAATGGCGGAGGCGCGTATGTTGGCGGCGGGCGCCCGCGAACAGATTGTCGGCCTGGCGCGGGTAGAGGAGCGGAAAATCATCGATGAGGCGCGTTTGCAAAATGAGGCGGTGTTCGAAGAGATGAAAGGGCGGATCGAACGCGAAAAGAAGGAGGCGGAGTTGAGCCTCAAGCAGTATGCGCAGGTATTGGCAAGGGATATTGTGGACAAACTGCTGGAAAGGGCGGCTTAAAAGCAAATGTCAAATTCCAAATTCCAAATTCCAAAAAAACCTTGTTTTAGACATTGGAAATTGTTTTTTGGTGTTTCATTTGGCATTTGGCGTTTGGCATTTGGAATTTTGAGTCCAAAACTTGCCCTGGCAGTCGAAGAGGCCGTGCATCACGGTAATCCCGGTCCGGGGCTCGATCTGGTCTTCCGCGAGATTAATTTCCTGATTCTCATCGCCGTTCTTTTTTTTCTGCTCCGCAAACCGGTGAAGGAATTTTTCAAACATCGATCAGCCACGCTTAAAGGAGAAGTGGAAGAGGCCAAAAAGTTGAACAGCGAGGCGCGCAAACAACACGAGGAAATTTCGCACCGTCTCAAAAAAGTCGAACAGGAGACGCAAGGCCTGGTTGACTCCTTCAAAAAAGACGGTGAAATGGAGCGGGGCAAACTGCTGGAACAGGCGCGCGTCTACGCCGAAAAGATCCGCGAGGACGCCAAAAAGATCGCCGAAAACGAGGTGAAAAAGGCGCGCGAAGATTTGAAAGAGATGACCGTGGAACTGGCCCGCAATCTGGCGCAAAAATCCATTGAGCGCGAGATGACCGACGCCGATTCCGACCGGCTGACGAAAAATTACGTGGAACGTTTGCGAAAATTACAATGATCGAATCATCCATCGCCAGACGTTATTCGCGGGCGCTCGTCGAGCTGGCCCGCGAGGAAGACAAGCTCGAGGCCTACGGCGGACAGTTGAAGGATTTTTACGCCCTCTGCGCTGAAGTCCCCCCCCTCCTCGATACGCTGACCAACCGCTTTTTCGACATCACGGCGCGTCTTAAAATTGTCGACCGGCTGGCGGAAAAACTGAACCTGGCTCTGCCGGTGAAGAATTTTGTAAAACTCCTGATCAAAAAAGGGCGGATCGGCCTTTTGGCGGAGATTTCCGCCGAATATCAGCGCGCCCTCCACGAATTGCAAAACAGGGCGGTCGCAACGGTTGTTTCGGCCAAAGAACTTTCCGATTCGGTCGTCAGCGAAATCAGAACCATTCTGGCCAAAAAAACCGGCCTTGAGGTGGTGATGGAAAAAGAGGTAAAGCCGTCGGTGCTGGGGGGCGTCTGCGTCCGGATCGGCGGCGTGGTTTACGACGGAACGGTCAGGGCGGAATTGAATCGGTTAACGGAAAAAATGATGGGGGGTTAAAAAAATATGCAAATCCGGGCGGAAGAGATCAGCGAAATTCTCAAAAAGGAAATTCGGGACTACGACAAGGTGGTCGACAAGGCCGAGGTCGGCACGGTCATCTCGGTGGGGGACGGGATCGCCCGCATCCATGGGCTGGACCGCGCGATGGCCGGGGAACTGCTGGAATTTCCGGGGGGGATCAGGGGAATCGCCTTAAACCTCGACGAAGACAATGTCGGCGTGGCGATTATGGGGCTCGACCACACGATTCGCGAAGGGGACATCGTCCGCCGGACCGCTCGCATTGCCGAGGTGCCGGTGGGGGAGTCGCTCGTCGGGAGGGTGGTCGACGCCCTTGGCGAACCGGTGGATGGCCTTGGCCCCCTTTCAGGGGGAGAAACCCGCCGGATCGAAATCAAGGCGCCGGGCAT
>JACPFC010000125.1:909-26059 GCA_016183175.1 Deltaproteobacteria bacterium | reverse complement strand
ACCGTCGTCTGGACGGCGTCGATTCCCCCTTGTTGAAACAGATCGAAAAACCGCGTGGCCCCGTAATCCCTTCTTAAAAAGCCGATCAAAAAGGCCTCCGTGGCGGAAGGGGGGAGGTGGAGAACTTTCTCCACAAGCGGCGAGGCAAACGACTGAATGGCCGGGAGAAGCGAGAACTTGTCGAGAAAAAAGAGGACCAGTGTTCCAAGGACAAAGAGGGGAACCACCTCCTTTAAATACCATTCCAGCCGCGCCAGCGTCTTGGTGAGAATATTCCCAAGCTTTGGCCTCCGGATCGGCGGAATTTCGAGAATGAAATGGGCCGGCGGCCCGGTCAGGATTTGCGCGGAGAAAAAACCGACCAGAAGGATCGAGCCGATGACCACCCCCAGCCAGACAAAAGTTGCCCAGGGGGGGAGGGCGCCGAGCAGGCCGAGGATGATCCCCAGCTGGGCCGAGCAGGGGACCCCCAGCGCCAGAAGGAGCGTGACGATGATCTTTTCCTTCCGCGTCTCCATGATCCGGGCGGTCATTGTCGCCATTGTGTCACAGCCGAGGCCAAGCACCATCGGGATCACCGCCTTTCCGTTCAACCCCAGCAGGCGAAATCCCTTGTTTAACATGATGGCAAGGCGGGGGAGGTAGCCGGAATCCTCAATCAGGCTGAAGGCGATAAAAAAGGTCGTGACAATCGGCAAAATGATCGCGAGGGCGTAGGTGAGCGCCATGGTTATGACTCCATAGGGACCGACGAAAAGGTCCGTTAAAAAGGGAGAGAAGGAAAAGAGTCCTGTAAAAAATCTTGTCGCCCACGGGTTGAGATAATTTCCGAAAAGGGTGTTCTCCATCAGATCGACCAGCGTCTGGGCGCCGAATTTTCCGACAAATTCGTAAAAGCCGAACAAAACCCCCGCGAGAATGAAAAGGCCCCAGAGCGGGTGCATGGAAAGACGGCCAAAACTCTGCGCCCATCCCCGGCTTTCTTTTTTCTCCTTCACAACGACCTTTTTTATCAGTTTATCGACGGCCCGCAGACGCTGTTTGTTGATCAGATAGGCAAGCCCTGCCGGGTGAAGCCGTGAAAGGGCGATCCGCGCCTGTTCGATGGCCGTCACTTTATTGGGCGGAAGTTTTTCAGCCAGCCGTTCCATGAGACTGATGTCGCCGGAGAGGAGCATCAGCGCCATCGACCGGCGGGAGATGGTGGCAGGAGGGAGGAGGGGCGCGATCTCGCCGATTGCCGACTCGATGTCAGCCGAATAGATTGGATACTTCCCCTGTCTGCTTGGAGTTCCATCCGGATCATCTGGCCGGCGCTGTGCCCGCCACGCATTATTGGAGGGGCCCTGCCGCCTGCGGGGAGCGATTGGTTTTTGCAGATCTTTGAGCCCCTTTTTTTGGACGGCAACGGTTCCGACAACCTCCACCCCCAGAAGCTCCGACAATTTCTTTTTGTCGATGCCGATCCCCAAGGCGGCCGATTCGTCCTCCATGTTCAGATCCAGAAGAAACGGGATTTCCATTTCGGCGAGCTGGAGGCTCACCAGAAGGCCGCGCCGCAAATTTTTGGCGTCAGCCACCTGAATGACGCCGTCGATTTTTTCGTTTTTTTCGTTGATGAGGATGTTTCGGGTGACCTCTTCGTCTTCGGACATCGGGGTGAGCGAGTTGACCCCCGGGGTGTCGATCAGCATCGCCTCCCGGCCGCCTGAATTAAACGACCCCCGCGCCACCTCGACCGTCGTGCCAGGGTAGTTCGAGACGGCCGTGTGGCGGCCGGTCAAAAAGCTGAAAATCACGCTCTTGCCGACGTTCGGATTGCCGATCAGCGCCACCTTGGGTATATTGCATGTGATTTTCATTATCACATAACAGATTCTCACAAAAGGGCCCCCCTTGATATGATCTGGATCAGGTTCTTGGGGGGGGTCGGCTTTATCAGGTTGTTCGTTTCGACGGCGGGACGTAGCTTCTTGCGCGGTGTCCGAGATAGACCTGCCGCGGGCGGGCGATTTTTTGCTCCTTGTCGGTGATCAGCTCCCGCCACTGGGCCACCCAGCCCGACATCCGCCCGATGGCGAACAAAACCGGAAAGATGGACACCGGGAAGCCCATCGACTGATAGATGAGGCCCGAGTAAAAATCGACGTTCGGGTAGAGCTTCCGGCTGACAAAATAGTCGTCATCGAGGGCGATTTTTTCCAGCTCCAGCGCGATGTCCAGAAGGGGATTGCGCCCGGTCACTCCAAAAACGGCGTCGGCCATTTTTTTGATGATCTTGGCGCGGGGATCGTAGTTTTTATAGACCCGGTGGCCGAACCCCATCAGCTTTCCATGCCCCTCTTTCACGCTTTTGATGAAGTCGGGAACGTTCTTCGTAGAGCCGATTTTTTCCAGCATCCGGATGACCTCCTCGTTGGCCCCGCCGTGCAGGGGGCCGTAGAGGGCGGCCACTCCCGCCGCCACCGCCGAATAGGGATCGGCATGGGAAGATCCGATATTCCTGACCGCCGAGGTGGAACAGTTCTGCTCGTGATCGGCATGGAGAAGAAAGAGAAGATCCAGCGCCTTTTCCAAAACCGGGTTCGGGGAGTATTTCGCCTCCACCTTTTTAAACAGCATGCTCAAAAAATTCCCCGCGTAGTTCAGATCGTTGTCGGGCATCACGTAGGGGAGCCCCACGCTGTGCCGATAGGCATAGGCGGCCAGCGTGCTGATCTTGCCGATCAGCCGCCAGGTCTGGAGGTCGCGCGAGGCCTCGTCGTCGATGTACTTTGCGTCGGGATAAAAGGTGGAAAGGGCGGCCACCGTCCCCACGAGGATTCCCATGGGATGGGCATCGTAGTGGAAGCCGTCCATGAATTTTTTGATGTTTTCGTGCACCATCGTATGGAGAGTGATGTGCGACCGCCACTTCTCCATCTCTGTCTGCGTGGGCAGTTCGCCGTAAGTAAGGAGATAGGCCGTTTCCAGGTAGTTGCTCTTTTCCGCCAACTGCTCGATCGGATAGCCGCGGTATTCGAGAATTCCCTTGTCGCCGTTGATAAAGGTGATCCGGCTCTGGCAGGAGGCGGTGTTGAGGTAGGCCGGATCGTAGCTTAAAAGGCCGAAGTCGTCGGGTGATTGTTTGATCTGCCGCAGATCGACCGCGCGAACGGCGTTTTCGACGATTGGAATCTCGTAGGTTTTGCCGGTCCGGTTGTCGGTGATGGCAAGGGTTTCCTGTTTTTTCATGGGGCACCTCCAAAGCTATATACTCTCACACACTTTTTTCCCTCGTCAACCGATGGGGATCATGTTTATTCATGAGCCTTGCCGGAAACAAAAGAGAAGAGGCTTAGTGCTGGTGGACAGGACCAGCCGATTTTAATATATGTCCGGCATGGAATATTTCTTCAAAATCGCCATCTCCGCGCTGGTGATCGCAGGGGTGGCCGAGATCGGCAAACGCTTTACCGTCTTTGCGGCGATTGTTGCCTCTCTGCCGCTTACCTCTATTCTCGCCATGTGCTGGCTCTACCGCGACACAAAGGATGCGGCAAAAATCATCGATCTTTCTTACGGTATTTTTTGGGCGGTTCTCCCATCGCTGATTTTCTTTCTGGCCCTTCCGTTTTTTGTGAAGATGGGGCTCAAGTTTCCCCTGGCCCTTCTTCTGGCCTCGCTCGTCATGGTTGTCTCGTATTCGGGCTATCTGTTCCTGATGAAGATGTTTGGGGTGAAGATTTAGGTGGTTTGCTTCACCGGTCACGGAAAAACTCCCCGTTTCAGCATCGCCTGCGTGACCCGTTCGATGCCGGTGATCAGCGCCGCCTGACGCATCGATAATTTTCGCTTGAGGCTCGTCTGATGGACCCGCTCGAAGGCGCCCGCCATGATTTCCTGAAGTTTTTTGTTGACCTCGCCGGCGCTCCAGAAAAAGTTCTGCAGTCCCTGAACCCATTCGAAGTACGAAACGGTCACGCCGCCGGCGTTGGCCAGAATGTCGGGGATGAGGAAGATGTCCTCCCTTTTTTCCAGAACGGCATCCCCTTTAAGGGTCGTGGGGCCGTTGGCCCCCTCGGCCAGGATCCGGCAGGAGAGATTTTTCGCAATTTTTTCGGTGATCTGTCCCTCCATGGCGGAGACAATCAGAATGTCGCACTCGACGGCCAGCAACTCTTTGTTGGTCATCGATTCGCCGCCGGGGAAATCCTTGAGTCCCTTTTTCTGTTTCTTGTGCGCCATAAGGGCGGACGGGAGAAGCCCTTTGGCGTTAAAAACGCCCCCCGTGCTGTCACTGACTGCGATGATGCGACACCCGGTTTTTTCGAGCTTTTGCGCCGCAAACGAGCCGACGTTCCCGAACCCCTGCACCGCCACGCGCGTTTTTTGGTCCAGTTTCATGTTCAATTTTTTGGCCGCTTCCATCACGGCATAGGCAACCCCGTATCCGGTGGCCTCGTTTCGTCCCTGCGAGCCGCCGATCACAATCGGCTTTCCGGTCACCACCGACGGGATGGCGTAGCCGTGGTTCTGGCTGTAGGTGTCCATCAGCCAGGCCATGACCTGTTCGTTGGTTCCCATGTCGGGGGCGGGGATATCCTTGTCGGGGCCGATGAAGTTGACGATCTCCGAGGTGTACCGGCGGGTCATCCGCTGAAGTTCGTTCCGCGACATTTGAGATGGCTCGCAACGAATTCCCCCTTTGGCTCCCCCGAGAGGGAGGCCCACGAGGGCGCACTTCCAGGTCATCATCATCGCCAGCGCCGAGACCTCGCCGAGAGTGACTCCGGGATGGTAGCGGATTCCCCCCTTAAAGGGGCCGAGGGCGTTGTTGTGCTGGACTCGGTAGCCGGGGAGAACCGTCACCCTCTGGTCATCCAGCCGGAAGGGGACGGAGACCATCAACACCTTTTGTGGATAGCGGAGGCGCTGATGGACATTCTCGTCCAGGGAAATGAATTTTGCGGCGCGGTCAAGCTGGGTTTGCGTTTGTCTAAAGAGGGGGGAATCCCACTCGGCGGAAAGGGGTCCGGGTTGTTTCACGGAACGGTATTTTAGATGAAAAAAGGGGAGGGTGCACGGGAAATCAGCGCCGCCCCCTTGATATGACATTCAGCACCTTGGGGGCGAGCGCTTTCACCGGGGGAGGAACCTCCAGGTCCAGTTTTTGCATCTGACCCGACAAGTAGGCCAAATCCAGGTCGTGGCTTGCCTCAAAAATGGACTTGAGGTCATCCAGGTCGTTGAATCTTCGCGCGTCATTTTTGAACGAAAAGAATTTCGCGATCAGCACATCTTCGACGGTCAGACAGGGGACTGGGCCGAAGCCAAAATTGACGTTATTGTGTTCGGCCCGGTCGAGGGCGTTTTCAAACCAGGGCATCTCCGGCAGAATAAAATCCAGGCCGATTTTTGACGGATCCCCTTCGGCCCGTCCGGCGACAATATAAGGTCGGGTGCGTCCCCTCTTGATGGCGAACAAAGGCCCCCCTTCCAGATCGGCCTTTCGAACGAGGGTCGGCTTCAGGCCCACCGCCCTGACAATGGAGCATGCCTTGTCCTGCGTGCGGGGTCCGGCCAAAATCAGAAAATCGAGGTCGTTGGTGAGCCGTTGGGTTTTTCGATAGAGCGAGGCGACAAGCCCCCCGGCCAAGGCAAACCGGACCTTTTCTTTTTTGAGAAGATCGACAACACGCTTGAAAAGAACCTGCAAGTTCATTTTTTATCCGGCTTTTGCGGTCTTGAATAGATCATGCGTGGCGCCGATAAAAGCCAGCAGGCTCTTTGCCTTTTGGTCGTAACGGTTTGGCGCCAAAGCGAACCGACTCTCCCTCTCGAGGTTAAAAACCCGGGAGAGGAAAGGATGGCAGGGATGTGCCCGGTTCAGCGAGAAGAGACGGTAATTTCTTTTCCTTTTCCGGATAACCAGTTTTTCTTCGGTCAGTTGTTTGAGGGCCCTCTGGATGGAAAATACCGGCATTTGGGCCAGATAGGCCGCGTGTCTTAACGGCACCGGCGCCTCCTGATAATAGAGCGCCCTCAAAACCCTGACCCTGGCCCTTGAAGAAAAAATGTTTGTCATATCGAACACGTTCGTTAAAATTGTACAAAAATTTGTACACTTTTGCAAGTCATTATCTTCCGGAACAAACCGGGCCGCCCTCCGTATGTTTTGACTTGTCCTATTCCGCCGACCGGGTATGATGCAATCCTTGCAAAAGGAGAAAACGCCATGCGAAAAATGAATCTGTTTATTTTTACAGCAGGGATTTTGGTTTTGGGTTCGGCCTGCAGTCAGCCGATCAATGTCTCATGCACCGACAGCGTCAACTCGCTCCAGAAATTGCGGGAAAAAGGTTTTACGGTGAGTTGCCCCGTCAATTGCATGGAGGGGCAGGCGTGGGGGACCAACAACCTGTTCACCACCGATTCAGCCATCTGTGTAACCGCCGTTCACGAAGGGGTCATCACGAAAGAGGGGGGGAGGGTGAAGGTGAAGCTCCTGCCCGGGCAGGCCAGCTACCCTGCAGGGTCGAAAAACGGGGTGGCCACCCGTTCGTGGGATTCCTACGACTCGAGTTTTGCGGTTTCAAAATAGACGGCGCGCAATTCGGGGTAGAAAAGGGCGTGCAGGGCGTATTGACAGGCGCGAGCACACGATGTATATTATACATCGCCATGAAGCGAACCCAGCTCTACATCGATGATTCGCAGTTTCAGCTTCTTTTTTCTATCAGCCGCGAAAAGAAGACCACGGTCTCCGATCTGGTGAGAAGGGCGTTGGACAAAGTCTACGGCCGGCGCCGGAGGAAGAGGGATTTTATTAAGGCCCTTAATGCCTCCTTCGGAATCTGGAAAAATCGCACCGATCTGCCCCCCACGGACGAGTATGTTCGGTCCTTGAGAAAAGACACCCGTTGGAAACGGTTTGGACTTTCCTGACCCATGAAAAAAATCCTTTTTGATACTGACGTGTTGATTGAGCATCTCCGGGGCAATGGGACTGTTGATTCTCATATGGCGGAACTTAATGCCTCAAGCGCTCACCTGGCCTATTCTCCGGTAACGGAGGCCGAAATTTATCGGGGATTAAGATCCAACGAACGGGCGAAGACGGAACTTATTTTAAATCAGCTTGAATGCCTTGAAATAACGCGAACAATAGGAAAGTGGGCCGGGGAATATTTGAGGAAATACGCCCGATCGCATGGCTTGGAAACAGGCGATGCCCTCATCGCCGCCACGGCCCAGGTTCACCGTTTCGCCCTTTGTACTTTTAATTGGAGGCATTATCCGATGCACGATATTGAGAGGCATCACATCGACCGCTAGCCACCGGTGGCTAGTTTGTTTTTCTCATCTTGGTTTCAAAACATAAAAAAACGGCCCGCCAAAAAACATGGCGGACCGCTTTTTTGTTTTTGTCAGTCGATCAGAACAACCTTAGAAATTATTCAGGTTGTTCCTGTAGTTCTTGGGCTGGTCCTGGTTTTCAACCGTCGGCAGTTCAGTGCCGGCAAGGCTCCCCTTTTCGGCATTGTCCCGCGCAAAACGGTTGAGATGTTGCCACCGCTGGGGGACCTCGGCGGAGGCCCCCATGGCATTGGCATAGTCCCTCTGCCCGTTGATCAACAGGGTCCGGTTTGCGGGTGACGCTACCGCCAGACCCGCGAATCCAACTACCGCCACAATCGTTAAAATTGCCTTTTTCATAAAATTTCCTCCAAAAGTTAGAGAGTTAGTCTCACATCACCAACAACAAATTGCAAGCTATTCCTGGATGGGTTTTTAAAGGAGAAAGGACTGTTTGAGAATGTAGAGGGGAGGTGACGACCCGTGGAGGACGAACTCCCGTTCAACATTCGTGACATTGACCGGCCGGAAAGCGACGGACCACCGCTCCAAAAGATGGATTTCCATTCCGGAAAATGAAACAGGGACGGCCTTTGAGACCAGAAAGTTTTGCGACCCCGAATCGCGATAGACACAACAATCTTCCGGCTTTGCGCCGGTTTTATCGGCGCAGTGATGGACCTTTTTGCAACAATCCATCAGGCAGATTTTGTCCTCGCCGGGGGCATGACACAAAAAGCTGTAGGAGAACTGGACCACCAGGGCGATTAGCAGAATGGGAACTATTTTGCGTATTTTTTTCATTTTTCAAACCAAGGTGATCATACCAGCTTTCACGAACAATTTACAGCATTATCCATCCCCCCTCCATGATCCCCATCAGTTTCATTCATGATCCTCCTCGCCCCATTTCTACATAACTATTTGAAATTATTATATTTATATTAATGGTGATCGTGGTGTTCATGGGGAGACCCCTCCTTCTTAATGACATTTGTTGCCGGCAACGGCCCTTCTTCTTTTTGGATCCCGATTCCAAATTCATGCCCCAGGCGACCGCCGAGGTAACCGGTGACGGCAACGGCCGATGAAAGAATAAAGAGGAGAATCAAAACGATCTTTCTCGCGCCGGCCCATTTTTTCTTTTCGGCGAAAATACTCAAGATACTTGTCAACAAAAGCCCCCCGGCAATCGAGAGCCCCAGCGTTTCGTGTCCTTCCATGATTTCATGCGCTTCTCCCTCGTGTGAGTGAGGAAGGTACTCTTCAGCCATGAGGCCGGTTGTCGCGGCGGCCATCGCGCCGAGGGTGGCCACATAAAGGGTGTATCGCGACGCGGCAAAAAGAAACTCACTCTTCCGCAAGTAGCCGAGAAGGGCGAATAACAAACCGGCAAATGTCAGCGCGATCGGAAAATGAACAAATTGGAAATGAAAGGGGGCCAGAGATTCCATAAATTACTCCTTTGGTAAACTTCGTTGTTTCCACAAAAAATAAATCGCCGGATAGACCAGAAGTTCCATAATAAACGAGGTAAACAGGCCGCCAACCATCGGGGCGGCGATTCGTTTCATGGTGTCGGCCCCGGCGCCGTGGGACCACATGATCGGCATCAGCCCCATGAAGGCCACCGCCACCGTCATCACCTTGGGGCGCACCCGTTTCACTGCGCCATGGATAATGGCTTCCTTGAGATCCTCGGTGTTTCTCATCCGGCCATGTTTTACATTGTGGTCGTAGGCAAGGTCGAGAAACAACAACATAAAGATTCCCGTCTCGGCGTCAAGCCCCAGGAGGGCAATCAACCCGACCCAGACGCCAACCGAGGTATTGTATCCCAAAAAGTAAAGGAGCCAGATGGCGCCGACGGCCGAAAATGGGACGGCCATAAGGATAATCAGCGTCTTTGCTGTAGAGCCGGTATTAAAAAAGAGGAGGAGAAAAACGATCATCAGGGTGAGCGGCACCACCAGCATGAGCCTCTTTTTCACCCGTTCCATCGCCTCGTACTGTCCGCTCCACTGAAGGGAATAGCCGGTCGGGAGATCCAGTTTCTCGCGGACCACCTTTTTGGCCTCGTTCACATAACTTCCGATGTCGCGGCCGGTCATATCAATAAAGACATAGCCGGCGAGCATGCCGTTTTCGTCGCGGATCATCGAAGGCCCCGTTTTCAAACTGATGTCGGCCAGCTCCGTCAGGGGGATCTGCGCGCCGGAAGGGGTTGGCACCAAAACTCGTTTCAGGTCGTCAAGATCGTCGCGTTGTTCCCGCGCGTACCTTAAGTTTACCGGAAAGCGCCCACGCCCCTCAACCGTCGTCGTGATGTTTTCGCCGCCAATGGCCGACATGATGATCATCTGCGCGTCCGCGACGGTAAGCCCGTAACGGGCCAAGTGATCGCGACGGAGGTCAAAGTCCAAAAAATATCCCCCCGCCACCCGTTCGGCATACACACTGCGTGTGCCTTTGACCTCTTTGAGAATTCCTTCAAGGCGCCCCCCGATCTCTTCGATTTTTTTAAAGTCCGATCCGAAAACCTTGATCCCCACCGGGGTGCGGATGCCGGTGGCCAGCATGTCGATGCGGTTTTTGATCGGCATGGTCCAGGCATTCGTCCATCCGGGGAGCTGAAGTTTGGCATTCATCTCGGCAATCAGTTCTTCCCACGAAATGCGGTCGGGCCAGAACCAACGGAACAAAAAATGATAGGTCGAAGGCATCCATGAATACCACCGTTTGACCTTGCGCCATTCTTTTTCGGGTTTCAAAACAACCGTCGTCTCGGCCATCGAAAAAGGGGCCGGATCGGTTGATGTATCGGCCCGGCCGACCTTGCCGTAGACCCGCTCCACTTCGGGAAAGGATTTTAGAATCCGGTCCTGTATCTGCATCGTTCTCTCGGCCTCGGAAACCGAGATGCCGGGGAGGCTGGTCGGCATATAGAGGATGGCTCCCTCGTTAAGCGGCGGCATGAATTCGGAGCCCAAGCGCATGAACGGAATGATGGTGATGATGACGACGCCGACGGCGATCTGGATGGTCCGCTTCGGGTGTTTGAGGACCCACTGAATCGGCGGATCGTAGAGTTTAAAGAGAATCTGGCTGATCGGGTGATGTTCCTCCGGCATCATCTTGGCGGTAAAAAGCCGGTTTCCGAGGGCGCAGAGCCAGGCCGGCCCTTTCTTGAATTTGTGAAAGCGGGTCACCAACAGTTGAAGCGCCGGCGAGAGGGTAATCGCCAGAACCGCCGCAATCGCCATGGCAAAGTTTTTGGTGAAGGCGAGCGGCTTGAACAGACGCCCTTCCTCGGCCTCCAACGTGAAAACCGGCATGAACGAGACGGCGATGACAAGCAGGGAAAAAAAGCTGGGACGGGCCACTTCTTTGATCGCCTCGATGAGAATGTCGTGATAATTTCCTTTTCTTCCTTCCGCCTCCCATTTCTCGAGTTTTTTGTGGGCGTTTTCGACAACGACGATCGAGGCGTCCACCAGCGCCCCGATCGCCACCGCAATGCCGCCAAGCGACATGATGTTGGAGGTGAGCCCCAACGCCTCCATCGGAATAAACGAAAGAATGACGGCAACAGGAATGGTGACAATCGGAATGATGGCGGAGGGGAAATGCCAAAGAAAAATAATGATCACCAGAGAGACGATGATCATTTCTTCAATCAACGTCCGGTTCAGGGTGTGGATTGCGCGATGGATCAGGTCCGAGCGGTCGTAGGTGGTGACGATTTTAACCCCTTTGGGAAGCGACGGTTCGATTTCTTTGAGCTTCTTTTTGACCGCATCGATGACATTCAGCGCATTCTCGCCGTAGCGGATGACAACAATTCCCCCAACGGCATCCCCCTTGCCGTCCAAGTCGGCCACGCCGCGGCGCATTTCGGGCCCGATCCGGACGGAGCCTAGGTTTTTCACCAAAATCGGCGTGCCGGTTTTTGCGTCGGCCCCGATAGCGATATTTTCGATATCGGCGATCGATTTGATGTAGCCCTTCCCGCGGATCATGTATTCGGCATCGGAAAATTCCACCAGCCGACCGCCGACTTCATTGTTGCTTTTGCGAATCGCCTCGACCACATGCATCAGCGGGATGTTGTAGGCCAAAAGGGCATTGGGATTGATGTTGACCTGGTATTGCTTTACAAAGCCGCCGATGCTGGCGACCTCGGCGACGCCCGGGACGCTTTGAAGATGAAAGCGAAGATTCCAGTCCTGAAAACTTCTCAACGAAGCGAGATCATTTGTGCCGGTCTCGTCCACGAGGGCGTATTGATAGACCCAGCCGACGCCCGTAGCGTCCGGACCCAGTTCCGTTTTCACCCCTTCCGGAAGTCTCGGCATGATCTTGGAGAGATATTCGAGGGTGCGGCTTCGGGCCCAATAGACATCGGTGCCGTCTTCAAAGATAACGTAGACATACGAAAAGCCGAAATCGGAGATGCCGCGGATGGCCTGCACCTTTGGGGCGCCGAGAAGCGAGGTGACGATGGGATAGGTGACCTGATCCTCGATAATATCAGGGCTCCGGTCCCACTTGGAATAAATGATCACCTGCGTGTCGGAAAGATCGGGAATGGCGTCGAGCGGCACCTTTTGGATCGAGCGGATGCCGATCGCCACCGCCATGACGGTCAGGGCGAGGACCAGGAATTTGTTGCGTGCGGAGAATTCGATGATTTTTTCTATCATTTTTACTTGGGGCCCTTTCGGCCCGGCTGTTGCTACTCGCGTTGATGGATTTCTGGCCTCAAATGGCCAACTATTCTTACTTCGCAAACACGCTGTGTTTGCTACGCGCCCCAGCCAAGCTGGGGCTTGTAGCCCCACGCTCGCAACTGGCCCACAAAGGCAAGCTTGGCTTGCCTGCGTAGCAAAGTCGAAGACTTTGCGGAGTCAAAAAGCCAGATTGTTCGCTCCTTTTTCAATTTCCCGCCTTCGGCATACACATGCTCATTCCCACATCCCAATATTCCCCCTCCGGGCATGACGGCGTTTCCATGCCGGCCACGGCGGCCTTCAGACGGCTTTCGGAATCGAGCAGGAACACGGCGCTTGTCGCGACGATGTCCCCCTCCTTGAGGCCGGAAATCACTTCGCGATCCATATCCGTTTCGGCCCCCAGCGAGACATCAGTCGCCTGAAAGTGGTCGGAGCCCGACTGGCGGTCGGAGCCCGACTGGCGGTCGCTGTCGCGCACGACGAAGGCCACCTGTCTCACCCCCGTATCAATGACGGCCGACTTGGGGATCGCCAGCACCTCGCCCAAATCGATCTGGATGGCCGCATCCAGATAGGCGCCTGGTTTCAACATTCCGGCCGCGCCGGGAACTTCAATCCGGACGCGGGAACTGCGTGTGGTCAGGTTCAGTACCGGCTCGATCCCGCGAATCGTTCCTTCAAATGTTTGTTGCGTCGAAGGGAGGGTCAAGGTCACCGGCTGGCCGACTTTGACCAGCGGCATCTCATGTTCATAGATCGGCGCATACACCCAGACGGTACTTCCTTCCTGCGGCAGGTAGAGACTCGTCTCGACCTTCTTTTTCTTTTCGAGATCCTTGATCTCCTTGTCGCTCATTCCGAGAAGTTTCAGCCGGGAGACAGCGGCGGTTTTGAGCGAAGGAACATTTTTGACGATCTCGACGAATTCCCGCTGAGCCACCGCCAGCTCCGGGTCAAACGCCGTCTGACCGACCGATCGAATTGTTTTGACCAGTTGCCGTTTTTTCACCGGCTCTTTTGTCACACCGATCAACTGCTGGCGCTCGGTGGAAAGAGCGACCAATGGTCCCGTCGGTTTTTCCACGGCTGACGATGGTTCTTCTTTTTCCTGTTTGTAGACCGGTACCAACTGCATGTGGCAGATGGGGCACTCGCCGGGATGGTCCTCGTGTATCTGCGGATGCATCGGACAGGTGTAGTGGGAAATTTCACCGTGCTCGTCCTGCAGTTTTTTGGCCCCCCCCAATTTACCGCAGGCGGTGATCACCGCTCCGGCAACGATTAGGGCAAGAATGCCGATTAATAGATATTTTGTTTTCATATTTCTCCTTTCTTTATAATTCCTCCCCGACCATTGCCTCCAGCATGGCGTATTCCATCTGGTAATCCATCCAGATGTCCCAGTACATTTTGCTGGCCTCGTGATAGCCGATCAGTTTCTGGAGCAAATTACTCGATGAAATGACGCCCGCCTGATAGGCCGTCTCGGCGGAGTTCCAGGCCGAACGGGCCAGCGGGAGCACCTCACCTCGGTATTTCAGCACGATCTTCCGATGCTCCATGGCATAATGAATCAGAAAATGGAGCGACGATTTCATGTCGAGAACTCCCGCCTCGAGTTCCGATTTGGCCTTGCGCTGTTCGGCCTTGGCTCTGCTGATGTTGTGACTTTTCTTGTTCAGCCAGAGCGGAATGTTCAGATTGATTCCCAGCGTGTAGGCGTTATCCATGTTCTGACGGCGGTTGTACTGAAACTCCGGCTCCACCATCGGGATCAAATCCTGCCAGGCCAGAGAGACCTCTTTTTCCATTTTTTTCACCATCCACTCCATCGCTTTAAGGTCGCTGTTTTGAGCGAGGAGCTTTTGTTCCAGCGTTTTTTCGTCCCAGCTTAATTTTTTTACCTTCGGCTCTTCGAGCTTTGCAATCGGAGTCATCGCCTCGCGCCCCATCATCAGGTTGAGCCGGGCGCTCGCCGTTTTTTCCTTGTGTTCGAGGTCATAAACGGCGGCTTCCGCTTCGGCCTTTTTCATTTTGGCCATCATCAGGTCCGAAAAAAGCGAACCGGTGGACATGTCGAGGGCGCCTGTTTCCATTCCCGGCGACATTTCTTTGGATGGGGCGGGCTTGTCGCCTCGTGTTTTGTATTCCGTCTCCAGCGAGACGACCATCTGGCGGTAATTTCCCAGAATGGCTTTTTGCGCCTTTAACTCGTTTCGGGCGGCGACCAGTTCGAAGTAGGTTTTTTTGGCATCGAATACCCGTTCGCGCTCTCTGCCTATTGCCATCTGGAGTTTGGCCTTGTACTCGGCATCGAGCGCCCTGTTTTTGGTGACGAGAACCGATGGGAAGGGGAGTTTTTGCGAGACCATATAATCGGTCATGTCGGCATTGCCGGGACTCGGGCTATTCAACGGGACTTCCTCAAACATGACGCCGACCATCGGGTCTTCGAGCCAGCTTTCGGCCTTTTTCATCTGTTTGGCCGATTCGGCGTCCTGTTTGGCAGATTCGATGGCAGGATGCGTTTCCCGGACCGTCTTCACCACCTCGTCAAGCGTCAGCGTTTGGGCGTGAAGGGGCAACGGAAGAAGAAGAATCAACAATGTCAGTAAATTTTTCATATCACATCCGTGTAGGGGCGATCCTTGTGATCGCCCATCATGAAGGGCGAATACAAGATTCGCCCCTACAAAGCACTCACAATCAAAATAAATGGATGTGAAAGACTAGATTCTTAAGATGGGACTCATGAAGGCCGGTCGCGACATGGGAGTGGGCAACTCGGACGCCTGATGAGGAATTGCGGAGACGAGAGAGAAGGCGATATCGGACGGGACAACCGCCGGGGCGGGAGTTTCGACCGATTTTAAGGAAAAAAGAATTTTGTCTTTTGCGGGAGCCGCTTTCATCTCACAGCAACTCTGGGCGGATATTCCATCGTCCGAGCCGTTGTTTTGCGAATGATCGCAACAGCACTTGTCTACCGCCTGCAGAGGCATGGGGCAGGAAGCGGTGCAGATTTGCGGGAACAAATAGAGCGCCAGGGCCAGAATAATCCCCGTAGCCACCTGTTTTCCCCTTAAATTTGTCCACTTTCTGAAGGGCATAAAAGATTAAACGATTGTCTCTATGGTAAGGTTTACCCCTCTTTTTGTCAAGCAAGCCGATTTTGGGGGGTGAATTCCCCCCTTGTCGTTCCGGTGGGCTTATAATAGGTTCCTTTTTTCTCCCCATGCACTTTGTCCTCAAAAAAATCTGGAGGAGGGAATACTTTGACCGATTGGCCGTTTTTCTGGTCCGCCATGCCAAACCGCTTCTGATTGTCGGCGTTTCAGCCGCTTTTTTAAGCCTCTTTTTCGCCCTGAAGCTCCATGTCGACAGCGACTCCATGGTCTTTCTTCCGGAACAGTCGCCCGGCGTTCAAAATCTCAAAAAAGTCATCGAACGGACAGATCTTCGGGCAATTCTGGAAAAATTAAACCCTTTGCAATTTGATGAGGGGTTAAAAGCCGACATCGGGGGGGAATTCCGGGACAAGATCGACGAGAATTTTTCCGTCCGAAAAAATGTGGGGAGGAGCGGCCTTTTGGCCTTTTTGGGAATTTGCGGCATCCTGTACCTTTTCTATCGGCGGGCCTCGGCCGTTTTCCTGGCGCTTGTCCCGTTGATGATCGGCACGGCGTTAAGTTTCGGTTCTGCCTGGTTTGTGGTCGGGCGGCTCAATCCGATGACCGTGTTCCTTTTGGCGATTCTGTTTGGTCTCGGGGTTACATACGGCATCTATTTTTTCTCGCGCTACCTGGAGGAACGCCCAAGGCGCGAATCGCTCGAAGAAACCATATCGGTCATTCTCCACGACACCGGCCGGGCAACCCTTTCATCGGCTTTGACGGCGGCGCTGGCCTTTGCCCTTTTGATTTTTATGGATTTTGAGGGGTTTCGGGAGTTCGGCATCATTGCCTCGACGGGGCTTTTGATCATTTTTGCCTCCTATTTTGTCTACGCCCCCGTTTTATGGGCTTTGGGCGAGAAGCGGGGCTTTGTGCGCGCCTGGTTTCTTCATCCCCCGCCGCGCTGGATTTCCCGGGCCCCGACATCGAAGGGGGTCGTTTACGCCGGGCTGATCATCGCCGTTGTTTGCCTTGTTCTGCTCCCCTTTTTTTCATTTGAATACGATTACGGAAAGTTGAGAGATCCCAAAATCGACGCCGTCTTTCCCGACTCCAGCGCCCCTGCGGTTATTTTGACCGACACGCTGGAGGAGACAAAGGGGGTGGTTGCCGCCGTCTCTGTTCGGATGGCTCAAGCGGACACCATTGAAGCCGTCAAGTCGACGCTCGATCTTTTTCCTGTCGATGTTCAGGGGAAAAAGGCCATGGTTTTCATCTACGGCAAGGCGCCTCTCTCCGACGCCCGGCTGGCCGCCCGGTATGCCGATGACATTCGTGACATTCGCGCCGGAGGGAAAATTTACCATCCGGCCGGGAGGTCGATTGTTTTTTCCGATGCGCTGGAACGGATGCGGCGCGATTCGTTTTCCGCTTTTTGGGTCCTGCTTTTGGGAATTTATCTGGTGTTGATGGCGGATTTCAAAAGCGCCAAAAAAGCGGCCGTCGCGATTCTGCCTCCCTGTCTGGGATTGTTGATGACCTTCGGCACGATGGTTGTGTTGGGCATCCGATTGAATATCTTCAATCTGGCGATTTTCCCCATCCTGATGGGGATCGGCATCAACAGCAGTATCCACCTCTACCACCGCTATCTCCAGGGGCAGAACCCGGAGGCGGGTTCGACCATTCGACAGGCTCATGGTGGTGAGCCAAGTCGAACCACAAGCTCACCGCAGGCAGAGGAGGATTCGCTTCATCAGATGGTTGTCTTCACCGGCTCCCCGCTCATCCTGGCCACCCTCGCCTCGATCATTGGTTTTGCCGGCATGCTCTTGAGCGATCACCAGGGCCTGAAAAACGCGGGTCTTGTGGCGTTGATCGGCATGGCGGCAAATTTGCTTGCCTGTCTGGGATTTTTTCCCGCCTTTTTGAAATGGCAGGGAAGCCTCATTGAAAAGCGGATCAAAAAACCGCTGATTCACGATCCCGGCGAATTGATCGGCGTGTTTCGCGAAAAAACGGCGGAGAGCGATTAAAACAATTTGGCGAGATGGCAAAGTGGGTCGATGGCGCTTGCCGCCCGCTTTTTTTCCTCTCCGATCACAATATTCTCGATATCGACGAGCGCAAATGGTTTGCCGATGACCTCGAATTCCTTGATAACCGCTTCCGGCGGCCTGTCGGAATGGATACCGCCGTTCAAAATGACCACGGTAGCGGCCGGATTTATTTGCTTGAGTTCTTTGGCCGTTTCCAGGGCGTCGGTGCCGTTCGGCATTTCGTCGTCCACGAAAGCCAGATCAAAAATCTGCCTTTTTGCCGACAAGACTGCTTCAACGCCGTTTGCGACGGCGACAACGGGATTGTCCCGTAACGACAAATGGGCCGCGAGAAGCGAACGTATCGACACGTCGGCATCAACAATAAGAATGTTGAGCATGACAATCATATTAACCGATGACAGCCATTCGGGCAACAAAATACGCCCATAAATAGGCGTGCTTTTTTGTGGGCGTTTTCATAGGAGCGTAAAGGGTTTATGAAGCGGTAAATGAACCTTGCGGATTTTCAAGGGAAAGTGGCCCGAAATATCAGGAAATACAGGCTGAAACGCGGCTGGACCCAGTTTGACATGACCGAATTCGGTTTTTCCCTCCGCCAGTACCAGTATATTGAAGCCGGTGAGCGGAATGTAAGCCTTAAAACCATTCTGAAACTGGCCAAGGTTTTCAAAATCGCACCCGACCGCCTTTTGAAATAGTTTTCCACCGCTGGATAAATTTTCTCCACCCCCCAAAAAAAAATAGCCAAGGGATAAAAAATTGATAAAAAATTGATGGTCAGGTCGCCTTAAATGGTTTAAACTGTCTCATTATCCAAAAGGGATGAAAAACGCTTATGCCGCCAAAAGAAAATACACAGACCTTTCCTTTCATTCACTTCGGCTTTCGCCTGTGGCGGCTACGCGAGGCCCGCGGAATCCGAACCAACCAGATTGCCGAGTATTTGGGGATCAGCCTCCCGCAATACAGAAAAATTGAGACTGGCGAGTCGTTGCCAGACCGCCAGATGCTTGTCGAACTGGCCCGCGTTTTGAATGTCGGACTGGCGAAACTGAAGGATTGGGAATTGGGGGCAAGACGAAAGGTTTTGGAAGATATCCCTTTGGATGGCGCCATGGCCTATTCAAAAGAACTGGAAAAGGTCATCGAGCGGATCAAGGAATCTTACAAAGATCAGGCCGGTTCCCCTTTGAGCGAACAGCGGTTGAAGGTATTCGGGTATTTGAAAAAGGACCTTTATCACTTTTTCTTGCCGCCCGCTTTACCGACCAATCTCTTTCTTGTCCTCGACGCCCTGCGCACAAACCCGGAGGCAAAATATCCGCACGAGATCCGCGATTTTGTGCTGAAGGGAGAAGCCCTCGACGGTTTTTTGGCGCGCGATCTTGTTTGGGGGCCCTTTATCTTTTCGGCGGCAAACCTTCTCTATTTTCAGGAAAATCCGGCAAAGGACATTCCCGATGCCCTGAAACGAATAACGACCGGCCAGTTGGAGGAATTGATTTTCATCGGGGTTGCAAAGAATGGCATCTGCGACGTTGAAGAGGAAATCTCCATCCTTGAGCAAAAAAAGGAATTCGGAAGCCTTGGCGCAATCATGGCTTTGGAACTGGCCCCCCATTTGCCAAAAAATGTTAGCCCCCATTATCTGTATGCGGCCGTATTGTTGCAGGGCTTGGGAACGTGCGCGCTTTATACGATTCTTCACCCTTCGCTTGCCAGGCCCGCCGAAGCGGCGATGGACGAAAAATCGCAGACCTATGCGTGCATTGACGGCGAATTGTTTAATCTGATCGATTACGAACTGCATCCGGTGACTTCGGCGATGATTGCGGCCAATTGGCGGTTTTCTGACGAAGTGATTGATACCGTTTTACTGCACCATCATCATCCGGTGAAAGAGGTTACGCCCCTCAACGCCGCATTGAAGATCGTGAATTTTTTCGTCGATTGCGATTTCCCCGATATGTCCAGGGAGGACCTGCAGGATTTGCTGAAGGCATATCCCCAAGTGGATATCCCGCTTGATACCCTTTTCAAGGTTGCCGTGAAATTGAAAAATATGAAGGAGGATTTGATCGAGAGAACCTCTTCCATGCTGGAGGAGAAAAGCAGGGTAATTGCCGATTACGTGGCCGAGAAGCGGAAAAAAATGGTTCAAAAAACGCCGGCCGGCACGATCATCCGGGAACTTCCAAAATCGGCCCTGTTCCGGTTTGAGCCCGAATATCTGAAAACGGTTGTCAGCCAGTGCCGGGAGCTGGTGGATATTTTGAAAAACAAAATCCTCTTTCCGCGGGAGGGGGAGTCGATGGCGAATTACGTCGAAAGAATCACGGCGCTTCAACTCCGGCTGGCCTACGCCGTGAGACAGGACTTGCAGGTCATCTCGGAGCGTTTCAAAATGTCGGTGGAAGAAATCCGCAGAATCCTTAAAATCAAATAAAGCTTTCGCGTTTCACCTTCACGGCAAATCTGCTAATATCAATCCCGCCATGACACTTTACGCCGGTCGTTACGAAAAACTGGGTGAGTTAGGCAGTGGGATGAGCGGTTATGTCTATCTGGTGCGTGACCGGAAGACGGGAGCAAAACTCGCCCTCAAAGTTCTCAAAAAAACCCTTAAATATTTAAAAATGATCGAGTTCGAGACGTTCAAAGGTGAATTTCTCACCCTTAAAGACTTGAACCATCCTTCAATCGCAAAAGTGTTCGATGCCGGCAAGCTGGAGGAGAACGAACATCTCTTTATTGCCACCGAATTTGTGGATGGAAAGAACCTGTTTGAGGCCACGGAGGGGGCCACCGTTCAAATCATCGAGGAACTGTTTGTCCAAGCCCTGCGGGCGCTGAATTATCTCCACAGCAAAAATGTCATTCACCTCGACATCAAGCCGCAGAACGTACTTGTCATTGGAGACGGCGTCATCTCCCAACTGAAACTTATCGACTTCGGCCTGGCCAATTTTTATGAACGGGAATTTGCAAAGAACCGCAAGGAGGGAAAGCCGATCATTGTCGGGACCGCGGCCTATACCCCGCCGGAGATCATCGAAGGGAAACCGCGCGACAAAAGGGCCGATCTTTATTCGCTGGGGTGCGCCTTTTATCGGGCGTTTTCGCGCAAACTGCCGTTTAGCGGTGAGGCCGAAGAAGTTTATGTGAAACATGTCACCGAAACGCCCCTGCCCCCTTCCCGCCACAACCCGGCAATTCCGGCTTACCTTGACCAGATCATCATTAAGCTGTTGGAAAAAGATCCCTCAAGCCGTTACTCCACTGCCCAAGCCGTGATTGAAGACATCAATTTATTGTCCGATCATTTTTATCCCGTCGAAACACCGGAGACGGTTGTGAGCTATCTTCCGGAAAAGGGAAAATTAATCGGCAGAGAGAAAGAATTTGCCGTCTTTGAGGCTTTTTTTGCCGACCGGCTTGTGAACGGCGCATTTAAAAAGAAGCCCTACCTGCTCATTACCGGCGACGAAGGAAGCGGGAAGACCCGTTTTCTGGAAGAATGCAAAAACGAGGCCCACCGCCATTTCTACAAGGTGCTTACTTGGGCCGAATCGGCGAAATATTCGACCGATAAATTGCCGACCCCCTGTCTTGTCGTTGGTGACGATGTGCAGATCGATCCGATGGAATTGGAATATGTCGATTTGTTCATGGAAAATACCCGGTTTTTGGCTGTGTTGACGGCAAAACAGTTGAATATCCCGTGCCCCGAAGAATGCGTCATCACCCTTAAGAATTTCAAGCGGGAGCAGACGAAGGGATATCTGGTCAAAGCAACCGGCCTGGAAGACATCCCGGATAGAATTTTGGACATTGTCTTTAAACACACGCGCGGCAACCCGGCCTGCCTTGAGGAATATGTCCGCGCCCTTTTTGAAAAAGGGTTTCTTAAGGACAGCCATGGAAGCTGGACGCCGAAGATTTTGGACGATCTGGGGGGGGATTTGGAGGCAAGCGGCGCGGATGAGTTTATCAAGAAAAGACTCAAGGCAACCCTTGAAGAGGCGCGGCTCACCGAGGTTCAACAGGTTCTTCTCCTCATGCTGGCTTTCACAGGCAAGCCTAAACTGGACGACTTGGCGGAAATGTCGCAGACCGGAAAGGTGGAGGAGGAACTGGGCAAGCTGGTTGGCAGGGGAATATTGATGACCGATCCGGAGAGTTTCTATGTTTTTTCGAATCCACTGTTCAAAGAGGTACTGCTTGAGGAAACGGCGTCCGACCTGAAAGCGGAGGTCTGCGACGCGATTGCCGACTATTATAAACAAAAGGGAATGCCGAAGGAGGATGTCCTCTATTTTCAGGGACGTGGAACCGGCATGGGAGCGATCGAGGCGCTCCATGAACTGGCGCGACTGCAGAGGGAGGCTCTTCAGTATGACAAGGCGCGGGAAAGCCTGACCCTTTTGTTGGAAAAGCGGAATCTGGATGAAACGGAACGAAGAACGGTCCTTCTCGAACTTGGCGAACTGGAAGTAGAAGCGGGACACCATGAATCGGCCGAACGAGCCCTGAACGAGTTGGTTAAAGCCCGGGAGGCCGATCAAAAGGGTCAGACGGACGAAATTTTCATCCGGACGCTGGAGCAACTTGGCTTATGCCATAAACGGCTGGGAAAGTCCGAGAAGGCACGGGTTTGTTACGAACAGGCATTAAATGCCGTCAAAGACAACAAGGATTTAAGGTGGATGGAGATTATTCTTCGCAATCGGATGGCCCAAGATGCTCTGGATGCCGGAAGGCCGGAAGAGGCCGAAAAAATTTTCAATGAAACTTGGCAGACCTGGAAAAACGAGTTGACCGATGAAGAAAAAATCAAGGCTATCCGGACGGACATCGATATTCTTTATTATCTTAAAGGGGATTATGCAAAGGCCTGCGGTTATCTGGAAGAGGTGATGGCCGTCTTGTCGAAAAAGCCTTCCGTCGAGGCATATCCCATTACACTTTACAAGCTGGCAAGTTGTTATGAACGATTGAATCAGGCAGACAAAGCCACCGAGATGTTGAATCGGTGTCTGGACACATTAAAGGAAAGACGAACGCCGTATTGGCTCTATGCCGTCTACAACGAACAGGGGAACCTCTGCGACAAAAAACATGCCTCCGAGGAAGCCTTGACGTCATATAAGCATGCCTTTGAACTGGCGCACAAAACGGCGCCACAGGCCCGTTTGGCGATCGTCAGCTACAACATCGCCAATGTTTTGCTGAAACAAAAGAAGTTTTCCGAGGCGCAAAAGTATTTTGTCTATGCCATAAAACTCTTCGACGCCTGTGATGAAAAGGGACCGGTCATTGTGAGCCTCTATACCAGTTTTCTGGGGATGACAGCGGTTTACCGAAATTTGAATGACGCTCAAAAGGCCGAAAATTTTCTCGGACGCGCCGCGGAATTGTTGCAACACAACCCGTTGTTAAAGGCTTACGAGCAGTTTTTATGGCAGGAGCGGGCCGATTTTGAAAAAAGCCGCAAAAACGAAACTGGTCTGCATGAGGCCACGGCTAAGTTAGAAGCCTTGAAAAAAAGACCCGGGTTTCAGGAAAAGGAATTTGAACAATGGCGCAAAGAATCGACTGGCTAAAAATTAAGGTGTAATTTTGTATTTCTGCATGAGTTTTTTAAACCGGGCGTTCTGAATTTCAAAGGGGGGCTTGTTTTCGAAGGAAGAATCATTCTTGGACTCCCACTCCAAGGACTCCATTCCCCCACTGATTAATAACACCAGCGTTTTTTGATCTCCGACGGAAAATAAGAGGAGTGTTTTTTCTACCAGTGCGGGATTCTTATAATATACCGTTCCGGCGGAATAATTAAAACTTTCGTCTGCCGCATTCGTGTGTGCCAAAATTAAAGAGTAAAAAATCTTGCAAAATTCTATATCATTGGTTGACACCGTAAGATAATCGGTAATTTGTCCCAATGCCGGAATCACCACATTCCAAGCATAGTCTTCATCGGTCCGGCGGGCCGACATATCAAGCGTTTTTTGGAAGCTGTTTGTCAACTCAACGGATTTCTCCATGATACCAATCATGGCTAACCGGTCCAATTTTTTCTCCGGCATCAAGGAATCTGCCAAGAGATTTGAAGAAAAGAAGGTACAAAAAATAGCACCCAAAAAAATCGGATTCCACTGTCTCGTTTTTTTTCTTTGCCGATACATCCGGCTGTACCCGCATCCCCTCCATCGGGATGAATCGCCAGTAATTCTCTTTCCGTCTCAAAATTTGCATCCAATGTCTGTGACCAACAATCTCTTTCCTGGTCACAGAATGCTTTATCATCTTTGGGTCTTGGTTTCCCCCCCAACAAATATTCCCCCGGCGGCAAAGGGCCCCGATTCTTCTCCATGGAAACCTTCCCGCTAAGATTTCCCGTTCTGGCTGGCCAGCTTTCCACTTCTTTTCCCTTGTCATCAAAATGAATCAGCCGCTTTTCGCTGATATTAAACTCCAAGTGCTCCGTATTCTGCTTCATTTTTGCCGGAATGAGAAGTTGATTTTTAATGTCTTCCGCCGTGCGGGGAAAATCCATCGTTTCAACCAGGTTTGGATTTTGATCGGTGAGTTGCAAAACCTGGCCGATGAGATGCTCCTCGGTCCAGAAATCTCTTTTTGCCATGTACATGAGTTGGTGAGCCTCCCGCAGAAAGGAGTTGGCATCCAGTTCCTTACGATTGGGCGGTACAACGGGGGTGGATAGCGTGAGGTCGTTTTTTTCTTTGATAGGATACATAAAAGTATACCTCCACCGATGAGACAAGCAATTCCCGTGCCACCTCCAAGAAGAATTAATTGCCGTGATTACATGGGCTTAAAAAGAGGCACGTCGCCAAAATCGTCCGCCTGCCCAGCGGCACCGTCCGAAAATCGGACGCCGTCCGATGGACGGTTGGGCGGTTTGGATACGAATTTGGGGTGTTACAAAATGAACGCTCTGACCGGAGGTGTCAAAACCATGCCGCTAACTCTTTGATATGGCTTGACATTTTTTTCTTACAGGCGTACGAATTTTAGCAACAAAAGCCGATTTCAGCCGATAAGTGTAAGTGAGGTTTTTGAGACGTGAATTGAAAAAAAATTATGTTGCCTCTTCTTCCAATCTTGCTTGCCGGTGCCGGAATGATTGGCCTTTCCGGGTGTACTGGCCCCACTGGTGGCCGCCGTCCGGACGACACCGATCCCGTCGATAGCGGTGGTGATGATACAGACGACACCAGCACGCCGGTAAATCCCAACGACGCGGATGGGGACGGCTACTATGACTGCGCCACTTCGGAGCAAGCTCAATACGAAGATATCATTTGCGGCGATTGCAACGACAACGATGCAACAATTAAGCCCGATTCCGCAGACGACACCAACGACAATGTGGACAACAACTGCAACGGATCGATTGATGAAGACTACATTAAGCCGAGTGTGTGCGAGGGAAAGACGGGGTTAAGTTTTACACTGGGGGCTATTCTCAGCGGGGATTTGGAGGCCCAAACGATAACCTATGAGGGTGATGACCTGCCGACCGAATTTATTGGAGAGCAGGCGGGGGCAACAGCGGTTGCTGGTGGTGATGTTACAGGAGATGAAATTGATGATCTTGTAGTTGGTTCACCCGGTTGGGGGCTACCACTGACCGGTGACTTTGACGTTGACCTTGCTAATAGTTCGTTAGGTCGGGTTTATATCGTTGAGGGGGGATCTTCGGTGTTCGAAAGTGGAGCCGAAGCACTTTTGTCAGACGTGGCCACCACAACTATTTCAGGTTCAATGTTTGATCTTAATTTGGGCATGGGTTTAAGCCTTGCCGATCCCGATGGAGATGGCATTTACGATATCTTTGCCGGGGCTCCGGGTTATAACAATGCGGAGGCGTATGAGTGGA
>JACPFC010000125.1:0-856 GCA_016183175.1 Deltaproteobacteria bacterium | reverse complement strand
GATTGATCCGCCGCAAGGGGATGGAAGCGGCACAGGGGCGATTTTCCGTTATTCGGGAAAAACCAACTGGGCGAGTGATTATGATTACTTGACGGCTGATGCCACTATCGAAGGCGATGAAAATGAATACATCGGACAGATTGCCAAAGGAGTCGGGGATATTGATGGGGATGGGGTGACCGAGCTTGTCGATTATCATAATGTGCGGATTTGCGATGTCCTTTCATTAAGCGATGTGACAGGTACTGTAAGTAAAAGCTCTCTTTTTCGCTATGAAGTAAGCGGCGGAAATTGGGACGGTGGTTTTTGCGACGAATATAAAATTCGATCAGGTGATGTTAACGGGGATGGCTATACCGATCTTCTTTTTGGTGAATCGTCCGAGTCGTATAATTTAAATGCAGGTAATGGGTGGCTTGTTTTCGGCAACGACAATCCGCCCGGCACAATCAATTTGTCGACGACAGACATTGAACCGTCCATTGACTATCTAACATGGAGTGGCAGTGGTAACAGTTACGAGGCTGGCAGGTTCTCCGCTATCGGTGATTTAGATGGAGATGGCAAAGATGATGTTGCCTTTGGCGCCTATGACGAAAACAACGATCACACCAAAGCCGGTGCGGCGCATTTGCTTTTTGGCGGCGATGTAACCGTCGCATGGGACGATGACACACTTCAAAGTAGTGACGATATCACCCTTGGTTATACAGGCCCAAACGCCAACTCGGTTTTTGATCTGAATGAATTTGAAAATAGCAAGTCGGCGTTTGGCGATGTGGATAATGCAAAAATCAGTTATGCGGGACTTGATATTGTGAGCGATGCCGAATGTCCGGGTATCAGTGCGCTGGTC
>JACPFC010000124.1 GCA_016183175.1 Deltaproteobacteria bacterium | reverse complement strand
TCAATTCAATGAAGAGACAAAAGGCAAAACCGCCGAACAGAAATGGGAATATCTCAACCATCTCGGCGGCGGTGAAGGGGGAGCGCTGGTGGATGTCTTTGAAAAAACCGGTCCAGCCGAGAAAAAGGCCGGAGAGATAACGGATGACGATCGTCGGACAAAGATCCGCAAAAATTTTCCGGAAGAAAACAGGAAGTACGTCGCCGATGCCTTTAGCGACATTGTTGAGAGGGAGAAAATGCACAATAATCCCTTGGACACAGAGGCGGCAGATGCTCATAAAAAGGCGGAGCGGGCACGGAAACTGGTGGATGGTTATAAGCCTGGAAATGCCCGATCGGAGCTGGCCTTGGTCAAAGGGCTTGGCGTCACGCCGACCGATGAACAGGTGACGGCGGTGGAAAAAAGCCCGCGAAAAGGGGTTGGGGGGGCGCTTGATACGGCCGGAAAAGTTCAAAAGGATGTCGGAACAGGCGCAGGTATATTGGAGGCCGGTCCCAACATGGTTACCAAAGGAATCGAAGACGGTGTTAAACTGGCCGAGGCGGTGACACCGGGTGATGATGCATTCATGAATGCCGATCGAACGCAAAGAAGTGCTGATCAAGAGAAATTTAACACGAATCTCAAAAACGCGCGCGATAGGCGAAAGGACCCCTTTGTAAAGGGGAATGAAGAATTAACTAAAGAATACGGCGGCAAACCGGCCGAAGGCTCGCCGGGGGCCACGCTGGCGCAAGGCGTGGCGGCAGGCACAGCCCCGCAACCAGGAACTATGTTCGCTCCAAAAGGCACGCCCCAGCAGGGTCAGCCGCAGGAATCGGAAGACGAAAAGGACGCCAAAAAGGCCCAAGCGCGGTTCAATGAGGTTTATTACAAGAACCGGTTGGGAAAGATTTAAAAGCCCAATCCAAATAGAACATAGTAGAACATAGGGGACGTTGTTGACTTATCGGAATAACTACGAGCACCGGTTTGATGGAAAAAGCCGGGAAATCCCCCCGGCTTTTTTGAGAAGATTTTGTTCTTCAATTTGTGAGAGGAATTCACTATAAAAAAGCGCGCATACCTCCTGATCCGATAAGTTAATCACTCCTTTGAATTTTCACCCTTGACGAAAAATATCTACAATGTAGAATACAATGTAGAACAATGGGGAAATGGTTTATGGCGTTAAACATTGTTACTGATAAAAAATTTGATGAAGCCCTGGGCTGGCTGGTAAAAAAGGGCAAGAAAACAAAATCCGATGTTATTCGCGACCTTGTTCTGGAGAGGTATCAGAACAAGAGGCATGGCTTTCATTTTGGCGCGTTATCCCGCCTGATCAAGGGTAAAAAACCAGCCTCGGGAGAAATTCTTAAAGATCTCAAGCAAATCGACAAAGACCATGATCTGGATTGATTCCAGTTTTGCCGTCGAGTGGCTCTTGGGAAGCCGCCGGGCGGAAAAAACCCCTTTTACAAACCAGCCCGGCGCCATACTCCCTGCCCAATATGCGGAAGTTCTCGTCTATTTCGAAAAAAAAGGGGTTGGGCTGACTGCGGTTGTGGAACAGCTTGAGCCGCTGGAACTGGGGCAGGCCACCCGCGAAGAATTGCAAAAAGGGGCTTCCCTCTACCTTCGTGCCAGAAAAAAAAGGGCAAAGGTGTCGCTGGCCGATGCCATGCTGGGGGCCGTGGCGTCAAGCCGTGACGAAGCAATCTTGTCTTACGACGGCGATTTTGCCGACCTTGGTTTTACCGAAGCAAACGGACTCTGGACTTCACAAAAATCCTAAAAGAAACGGTTTTCTCCTTTTCTTGACACCCCCGTGAATCCTTCATATACAAAGCCCTCCCATGAAAATCCACGAGTATCAGGGGAAGGAAATCCTTAAAAAATACGGGGTTCCGGTTCCGCGCGGAAAGGTGGCCGCGACCGCCGATGAGGCCTATTCGGTGGCCAAACAATTGGGCTCGCCGGTCGTTGTGGTCAAATCCCAAATCCACGCCGGCGGACGCGGGAAGGGGGGGGGCGTAAAGGTCGTCAAATCCCCCGAAGAGGCCCGTGATGCCGCAAAAAAAATGCTCGGTAATATTCTCGTGACGCACCAAACCGGCCCCGAAGGTAAAATCGTCAAAAAAGTTCTTGTCGAAGAAGGAAGCGCCATCGCGCGGGAGTTGTACCTCGGCGCCGTCCTTGACCGCGCCACCGCGCGAGTGACAATTATGGCGAGTAGTGAAGGGGGGATGGAAATCGAGGAGGTGGCGGCGAAGGAACCGGAAAAGATTGTTAAGATGGCGATTGACCCCTTAAAGGGGGTTGATGAAACAAGAACAAAAGAGGTGGCAGCCAAGCTCGATTTGCAGGGCACCCTTACCGAAAAATTTGTTCAATTTGTCCAAGCCCTCTACGATGCCTACGTGAAAGCCGACTGTACGATGGCCGAAATCAACCCGCTCGTTGTCACCAAGGACAATCATCTCTTGGCGTTGGATGCAAAAATCAATTTCGACGACAACGCCCTCTTCCGCCATCCCTCCACCGAGGCCCTACGCGATCTGGACGAGGAGGACTTGGCCGAAATCGAGGCGAAAAAATACGATCTCTCCTACGTCAGCATGGACGGCAATATCGGTTGCATGGTCAACGGCGCGGGGCTGGCGATGGCCACCATGGATATCATCAAGCTCCACGGCGGCGAACCGGCGAATTTTCTGGATGTCGGCGGCGGGGCGACGGCTGACAAGGTGACGGCGGCGTTCAAGATTATTCTGGCCGACCCCAAAGTGAAGGCCATTCTTGTCAATATCTTCGGCGGCATCATGCGTTGCGATATCATTGCCAACGGCATTGTCGCCGCCGCCAGGGAGGTTCACATCAAGGTCCCGGTGGTTATCCGCCTGCAGGGGACGAATGTGGATATCGGGAAAAATATTTTGCGGAATTCGGGGCTTGCGCTTATTTCGGAGGATGATCTCGCCAAGGCCGCCCAAAAAGTGGTTGCGTCCATTCAATAATATGTCGGTTCTGGTCAACAAAAACACGCGCGTGATGACGCAGGGGATTACCGGCAACACCGGCCAGTTCCACACCCGTGCGTGCAAGGAGTATGGCACTCAAATGGTGGCCGGTGTCACCCCCGGCAAGGGGGGGTTGGCGTTTGAGGGGATCCCCATCTTTAACACCGTGAAGGAGGCATCGGTTCAAACCGGTGCAACCGTCTCGGTTGTCTATGTCCCACCCAAATTTGCGGCGGGGGCTATTCTCGAAGCGGTGGAGGCCGATCTCGATCTGGTTGTCTGCATTACGGAGGGGATTCCAATCCTTGACATGGTGATGGTGAAGCGGAAAATGGAGGGGAAAAGGACGCGGCTTATCGGCCCCAACTGTCCCGGAATTATTACGCCGGGCGACCCTTCGACAGGCTCAGGGCCGGGGTGCAAAATCGGCATCATGCCGGCACCCATCCATCGGCCGGGAAAAATCGGCATTGTCTCCCGTTCGGGAACGCTTACCTACGAGGCGGTCGATCAGGTAACCAAAATCGGCCTTGGCCAATCGACCTGCATCGGCATCGGCGGCGATCCGGTCAACGGCACCAATTTTATCGACTGTCTGAAATTGTTTAATGACGATCCCGAAACCTCCGCGATTGTCATGATCGGCGAGATCGGCGGATCGAGCGAGGAAGAGGCGGCGGATTTCATCAAAAGGAACGTCAAAAAGCCGGTGGTCGGTTTCATTGCTGGAATCGCCGCTCCGCCGGGTAAAAGGATGGGCCACGCCGGCGCGATTATTGCGGGAGGCAAGGGAACGGCAAAGGAAAAAATTGCCGCCCTTGAGGCGGCGGGGGTTTTGGTTGAGGGGAGTTTGGCGGAAATTGGGGAGACGTTAAAAAGCGTTTTATAGGCAAAGGCGAGAAAGCAGATAGCAGAAAGCGGAAATCGGAAAGCGGATTTAATTATCTGCTATCAGCTTTCGGCTCTCTGATTTCTGATCTCTCGCAGTTGCAGACTTTATGGCCAAAGAACAAACATTGGGCATCATCAAACCCGACGGCGTGTCGCGCAATTTGATCGGCGAGATTTTCCGGCGCGTCGAAAAATCGGGCCTTAAAATTGTCGCCGCCAAAATGCTTCGCCTTGACAAGGCAAAAGCGGAAGGCTTCTACGCCGTTCACAAAGGCAAGCCGTTTTTTGACCCGCTGGTCGGCTATATGACCACCGGCCCCGTCTTGACCTTTGTCATCGAGGGAGAAGGGGCGATCGCCAAATGGCGCGACACCATGGGGGCCACCAATCCCGCCAACGCCGCGCCGGGAACCATCCGGAAGGATTTTGCCGAAAATATCGAGCGGAACACCGTGCACGGCTCCGATGCGCCCGAGACGGCGAAGTTTGAAGTGGGGTATTTTTTCAAAGAAAATGAAATTTTTTCGAAATAGCGAGGTCATCATGAAAAAAGTTCTGATTTTGGCGGTTGCGGCCCTGGTCCTCAAAACGCCTGTTGTCCTGGCCAAAGGCTCCCTCGATTGCCGGCTTAAATTCAACTTAAGCTCGTGGTCTGTTTTCTACAAATCGGGCAAGGGAACGGGAACCATCACCTGCGACAACGGCGAGGCGGCGGGGGTGAAG
>JACPFC010000123.1 GCA_016183175.1 Deltaproteobacteria bacterium | reverse complement strand
GCCTTCCACAATGCCCCGCTTGATGGAGCGGATTTTTTCGCGGACAAAGTCGTCGATATGATCGTCCATCGCCAGAAAATCGGTCATCGTTTTTTTGATTACGCGGAGCGCCTCGTCCTCGTCGGTATAGTCCACCAGCTCGTCCAGATAGAGACGGTCGTGGATTTTGAGACAAATATGCGAGATTCGGTCTTCGGATAGACGCATAAAAAAACCGTGCACTTATAGGACGATCTTTTTCTCCTTCGCCAACTGCTTCTTGATCTTCAACAGCAACTCCCTTTCATTCAACATCCCCGATTCGATTTGGGTCCGATATTTGTCCATCAACTTCCGCGCCTCGTCCTCTATTTTTACCTCGGCCATCAGGTCGCCGGTGATAATCGCCGCGATCGATTCCAGAATTTTGTTTTTGGGAACCCGCGGCGCGATGAGTTTTTTTTCCTGAAGGTTATGCAGGATCAACTCCGAAATTTTCAGGATCTGTTCCGTTTTGAGGCGCATCTTCAAACTCCACCCATTCCCCCGTCACCGGATGAACAAACCCCAATCCTACCGCATGCAGACACAAGCGTCGAGCTTTCAATTTCGATCCGTACAATCCGTCACCGACCACCGGATGGCCGAGATAAGCCAGATGTGCGCGAATCTGATGGCGGACGCCGGTGATGATTTGGACGCGAAGGAGGGTTTTTTCGGGATATGTCTTCTCAACGCGGTATTTTGTGACCGCCTCCTGCGCCCCTTTGATTAAATCCCCCCTCCCCCCCTTTGCTAAAGGGGGGCCAGGGGGGATTTGACGCTCGGCAAAGACTTTCACCTTCCGGATGTTTTTCGGATTCGTCCCGATCGGCGCCGTGATTTCTCCTCCCTCCTTTACCACTCCCTCCACCAGCGTCCGATATTCTTTCAAGACCTTCCGTTCCTTAAACTGACCTTTCAGATTCGCAAAGGCCTCCGCTGTCTTTGCCACGACCATCAGGCCCGAGGTTTCCGTGTCCAGACGATGGACCATCCCCGGCTCCAGGGGTTTATCGCCGACGCCGGCTAATTTTGGATCATGGGCGATTAAAAAATTGGCCAGCGTCCCTGTTTCGTCATACGAATGCGCCACCGACGGCATGCCCGCCGGCTTCGACACGACCAAAATCGCGTCGTCCTCGTGGATGATTTTGACTCCGAGTTCCGGGTTTGGCGCAAGGCTCCGCTCCGTCCGGAAAAACTCCGGAGGAAGGGTGAAATTTTCCCCGCCGGTCACCGGATCGCTTTTTGCCGCCGGACGGCCCCCGACGAGAATTTTTTTCTCCCGGAAAAATTTCAGAAGCTCCCGACGAGTTACGTGGGGATAGGTCTTGCGAAAATAGCTATCGAGACGAACCAGTTTGTTTTTTGTTTTTTGTGTTTTATTTGGAATTTGGAATTTGGAATTTGGAATTTTCCTCAAGGTTTGCTCTCCATCTGCACCCTCCCCGTCCCCTTGCAGGTCGGGCACTTCTGCGTCATGTCGAAGGTCTTGAAAATCGTCCGCGTGTATTCGTCATGCTCGTAGTTGTGTTCGGGATAGCGCATGTGCGCCAGCTCGTGCGCCAGCGTGTCGAGGATTTCGGCGCGCGGGATGGCCACGATTTTTTTGACGCGGATGCGCCCCCTTTTGGTGGTGGTGGTCTGCTGGGTGTGTGTGGCCAGAACGATGATCCGCGTCTCGAAATAGACGTTCCCCAGAACCCGCATGATTTTCCGCCGCACCGGCATGAACGAACGGATCTGGGTGGGGAGGATCAGCGAAGGCATCCGGGCCTTGGCCTTTTTTAGATAGGGGATCGCCCATTGGAGGCGCGGCGAGACCTTGACGCGGATCTTGATTTCCCTCTTCTTCTTCTTCTTGCGCATCTCGCGCCGCTTCTTTCGGGTTCTCTTTTTCATGGTCTAAAAGATCATTTTATGGGAGCATCGGCTCAAAAGCAAATTAAACTGCATGGTAACAGCTCAGGTGGTTCAACAACAAACAAAGAGAGTCCTTTTGGACTGTGCAATTTTCGTTCCCGCCGGTCCCATCTGCCGGCGAGACAAACCAACTCGAGGCGGCTTGCGAAAATTGCGAAGACAAAGGGACTCTCTTTGCTTGTGACTGAATGAAAGACTTTCCTATCGTTCAAAAGACCGTCAAAAGCACCGACGGGACGAAAATCGGCTATCAGGTCATCGGAAAGGGGCCAAAGACCATCATCCTCTGCAACGGCCTTGGGGGGACGGTTGTGGCCTGGAAGCCGCTCTACACCCGTTTTGCCGACCACTATCGATTCATCGCCTGGGATTACCGCGGCCTTTTTCATTCCGATCCACCCGCTGACGAGGCACGCATGACCATTTCCGATCATGTGGCCGACCTGGCCGCCATTGTCAAAAAGGAGAAAATCTCAAAGGCGGTGGTCGCCGGCTGGTCGATGGGGGTACAGGTCTGTCTGGAGTCTTACCGGAGTCTCTCCCCCATCTTTGAGGGGATGATTCTCTTGAACGGAACCTACGGCAGTCCTTTCGATACCGCCTTGAACAGCCCGCTCTCCCGCTACATTCTCCCCAAGGTCAACGAACTGGCGCAAAAGATTGTCCCGGCGGTTCAACCGGCCATCAAGCCTCTGGCCATCCGGCTTATCGATTGGAAAGGGCTGATCAACCTCATCGCCAAACTGGGCCTGGTGCATGAAAATCTCGATTCCGAAATCTTTCAGGAGGTGGCCCGCGGGATGCTTCAAACCGACTTGAAGATGTATCACGAAATCATGCGGCATCTGGGCGAGCACGACGCGAGCGACCTTCTTCCGAAGATAAAAGTCCCCACCCTCGTCATGGCGGGGGATTCCGACCTCCTCACTCCCATGAAGGTGGCCGAAAAAATGGCCGAAGAGATCCCCAACGCCCAGCTTCTCATTGTTCCGGGTGGAACCCATTATTGCATCCTCGAATTTCCGGAGATGATCAACATGAGGGTGGAGAAATTTTTGGGGGAACTCGAAAAGAGGTGAAATCCGCACCGTATTGACTTTTCCCCTCGAACCCAATAATTCACCCCCTATCATGCTCCTTTCACGCCAGACAACTTACCGCCGCAGGTCCGCCCGCACCGTCTGGGTCGGTCAGATCGCCGTCGGCGGGAATTATCCGATCCGTGTCCAGTCGATGACAACGTCGGACACGAAGGATACGGCGAGCCTTATCCCCGAAATTGAGCGGTTGGTCGAGGCGGGGTGCGAAATCGTCCGCGTCACCGTCCCCACACAGGCCGACTGCGACAATCTTCCAAACATCCGTACCGAGCTGAAAAAAAGAAAGATCAAGGTCCCGCTGGCGGCCGACATCCACTTCACCCCATCTATCGCCATGCAAGTGGTCCCTTATGTGGAAAAGGTGCGGATCAATCCCGGCAACTTCGTCGACAAAAAACTTTTCAAAACTTTCGAGTATACCGACGCGCAATACGCCGAGGAGCTTACACGCATCCGCGAAAAATTTGTCCCGCTGGTTCTCAAATGTAAAGAGTACGATGTGGCCATGCGGATCGGCGCCAACCACGGTTCTTTATCCGACCGGATCATGAACCGGTATGGCGACACGCCGGAGGGGATGGTGGAATCGGCTCTGGAGTTTGTGCGGATTTGCGAAGAGCTGGATTACCGCAATCTGGTCCTTTCGATGAAGGCCTCGAACGTGCAGGTGATGACGGCGGCCTACCGGCTTTTGGACGAGCGGATGAAAAAAGAGGGAATGAATTATCCGTTCCACCTCGGCGTGACGGAGGCGGGCTTTGGCGACGAGGGACGGATCAAGTCGGCCATCGGCATCGGGGCGCTTCTGGAAGACGGCATCGGCGACACCATCCGCGTTTCGCTCACCGAAGACGCTGTCAACGAGGTGCCGGTGGCGTATCAACTGGTGCAGAAATACAATGCATTGCATATTCATACCATCAACCATCAACCATCAACCATCAACCATCAACCTTCTTTTTCAGCATCTCTCGAATACCGCCGCCGCCCCACAAAGCGGATCATGATCGGAGGTGTGGCCCACGGTGGAAACGAGCCGGTTCGTGTGTGGGTTTCGGTTCCCTTGAGTCAAATTAAAAAGTTTGCAGAGGAATACGAAACCTGGCGCCGTTCGCCGGAGGGAAAAAACCTTCCGCTGGAAGGGGTGGAGGTCATCGACGATGGCTCTGGTGAGAAGATCCCCTCCTTTTCCGAAATCCCGGTTATCTTTGAAACCGAAAATCCTCTCCTCTCCGCAGACTCCTCCGGGGGAGATCCATCGGCCCCCGTCATGCTTCGCTATTGTCCGGGGCCGCTCGACGATCCGCTTTTGAGCCCTGCCGTGATTTTTGGAAGCCTCCTCCTCGACGGCATTGGAGACGCGATCTGTCTCCCTGCCGCCAATTCTTCGCTTTCCGAAACGATGAAACTCGCGTACAATATCCTGCAGGGGGCGCGGCTCCGGATTTCGAAAACGGAATACATCGCCTGTCCCTCGTGCGGCCGGACGCAGTTTGATCTTCAGTCCACCACGCGGAAGATCCAGGAAATCACCTCCCATTTAAAAGGGGTGAAAATCGCCGTCATGGGGTGCATCGTGAACGGCCCCGGCGAGATGGCCGACGCCGATTTCGGCTATGTGGGCACCGGCCAAAAAAAGATCAGTCTTTATGTTGGAAAGGAATGTGTTGAACGAAACATACCGGAAGAATCAGCCGTCTCCCGCCTCGTTTCTCTCATCAAGGTGCACAATCGGTGGGTGGAAATTGTTTAAAATTTGGTCCGCCTTAGGCGGATTGGCGTTTGGAATTTTGTGTTTACCCACAGGTTGCGGCGGGGTGGCGCCGAAGAAACCCCCCGTTCCGGTCACCCTCCTTAATCCCGATACGGCCGACCTGATGAAAAAGGAGAAGGGATACTGGATCGAGGTTCAGGTCCCGCAGAGGAAACTGGTCCTCGCCAAGGGGGACCACATCCTCAAAACCTATCCTGTGGCCGTCGGCATGCCCTCCTACCCAAGCCCCATTGGCCGGCGCGCCTTCAACCGCGTGGTCTGGAACCCCTGGTGGACCCCTCCGAAGGGAAGCGATTGGGTGGAAGACCCGACGCCGGTGCCGCCGCGCGATGCCAAAAACCCGCTGGGCGAGATCAAATTGCCGCTCGGCAAAAGTTATCTGATTCACGGCACGCGGGTCATCCATTCCATCGGCCAGTGGGCCTCGCACGGCTGTGTCCGGATGCTCTTCGAGGATCTGTTCGGGCTTGTTCAACTGTTGATGACCGAATATTCGGACGCCTCGGCCATCGAGGCGATGGAAAAGGCCAACAGCAACCCGCAGGCCGAGTTTGAATCGAGGCTCAACCGCGAGGTGCCGGTTGTTTTCAACTATGACCTGGTCAAAATTTACGACGGCTATGTGCTGATCGCCCCTGATTTGTACAACCGGCAGGGAAATCTCGCGGGCACTGTGGCCGAAAGGATCAAACCCCATCTGTCAAAAAAAATGATCCCTAATCCGAAAAAAATTGCGGCGCTTCTCAAGGCCTTCAAAAACCAGACGGTGATGGTCCCCATGGAAACCCTCGCGAAAAGCATCGAAGGTGGCACCGGCCCTGCCGGTGGTAGCGCCACGGGCGAATGACTTGTCAGTCCCAAATACCCTACTTGACAAACCGGGGGCGATTTAATTTATATCACCACCCGCAAGGAGGGTTATTTATCTATGGCAAACAAGGAAGAGAAGGTCAAAGACAACGTGACCGGAAGCTGGTTTGTCGACAGCCAGTGTATCGACTGCGACCTCTGCCGGACCACCGCCCCCGCCAATTTCAAGCAAAATC
>JACPFC010000122.1 GCA_016183175.1 Deltaproteobacteria bacterium | reverse complement strand
TTCACGTCGAAGTGTTATGGTAAATCCGACACCCAAAAACTCTCTTCTCCTCATCATCGACATCCAGGAAAAACTCTCCCGCGCGATGGATCAGGCGGTATTAAGCAAGGTCTGCGCGCAGATCAATCTGCTGGCGACGCTGGCGGATGAATTGAAAATTCCGATTTTTCTCACCGAGCAGTATCCACAAGGGTTGGGTCCGACGATCGAACCGATCAAAAAAATTCTCGAAGGGAAAAAATTTGCTCAACAGGGCAAACTGGCTTTTGGTTGTTGCGACGACGCGGCCTTCAACAAAAAACTAAAAACCTTCAGGCGAAAAAACATCATCCTTGTCGGGATGGAGACGCATGTCTGCGTTTACTTGACGGTGTTGGGGCTTCTAAAACAGCGCTATCACCCCTTTGTGGTGAGTGACGCAGTGATCTCGCGCGCAAAATTTTATTATAAAAACGGCCTTGATCTTGCCCGTCAAGCCGGGGCTATTCTCACCAACACCGAAACGCTTCTTTTTCAACTGATGGCGAAGTCCGGCACGCCGACGTTCAAAAAAATTTCCGCTTTGCTGAAGGAAAGCCTTTTACGTTCAACGACGAACGGGTGACGCAAACCCGAATATGGTAAAACGTTCCTAGGGCTGAACAATTTACTTGTAAAATGTTCATGGGTATGATCAAATTACAAAATGATTATCGATCGGGCCATTTCGGACCGGCTCGCCCATTTTAAGGACAAGCTTCTCTTCATTTCCGGGCCAAGGCAGGCCGGAAAAACCTTCATCATCGAACATCAGCTGAAGCCGGCGCTTGAATTGAATATGGATGTCGCCAAAGATCGCCTTGCCTTTAGGCAGTTTCCCGACTTTATTGTCAACTGGTACCGGACCACGAGGGGGGCCTTTCCGCGGGCGGCGTCAACCCGGCGGAAGCCTCTGGTTTTTATTGACGAGATTCACAAGGTGCAAGGCTGGCGCAATCTCATCAAGGGGACTTACGACAAGACAAAACAGGCCGTCAATTACGTGGCCTCGGGTTCTTCGGCATTTGCCATGCGGCGGCAGGATCAGGGCGACAGCCTGGCCGGCCGCGCCGTCTGGTTGACCCTTTTTCCGGTCACCTTCAGGGAATATGTGAAGACCATGGCGCCCGAAATCGTTCTGGAACAGCCGTGGAAGGCGCAAACCCCGCTCACCGACCTGGTCCGAAAGTATTTGCCCCATCAAAAAAGGCTCCGGGCGCTTTGGGAAAATTACGCCGCCTACGGAAGCTTTCCCGAAAATCTTGTCCGCAAAGACCCCGTTTTTTATCGCCAGTGGCTCGAAGATTATGTTGCCGCCATGCTCGACCGCGATTTGAAAGATCTGCACCTGGCCAAGGATGTGGAAAGGGTTTATCATGTTTTTCAACTTTTGCTCGCAGGACTTGGCTCGACCTATTCACTCCGAAATTTGGCCGAAACCCTGCAGGTTTCCCCCAACACCGTCAAAAGCGACATCCGGGCGCTCAAACAGGTTTTGTGGGGTTTTGAATTGCCGGTGGCCGGTTTGTCGAAAAGCCGGCAAATCAGAAAGGAAAAAAAATTTTATCCCGTCGATTTCTGTTTTTCCCGTCTTAAGGAGCCTCTCTCCGACGGGGCCCCCTTCGAGTGCACGGTCGCCTGCCTTTTGGCCAGAGGCCTTGCCTCGGAGACATCGGAAGTATTGGGGCGGCTTCAGTTGGGCTTCTACCGCGACTACGATCGGCGCGAAGTGGACTTTGTGGTGCGGGATAAAAGGGGAATTCGGCTGGCGGTCGAGTGCAAATTGAAGGTGAAAAACAGTTCGGGCGCCCTGGACTATCTTGCGCGGTTCAGGCCGACCGAGCGCATTTTGGCGGTGGAGGAGCCGAATATTTTCGGGACCGACAGGGGCATCTTTTCTATCAGCATTGAACTTTTGGCGGTTAATTTGGAATGAATTTTTCTCCCTCAAAATGATAAAATCGCCAAGAATTTGGCGTTTTTTTACCCCCTCAACCTTTTTCTTCTTATAACAATACAAGTAATTTCAATAGGTTGATAAGCCAAGCGCTTTGGCACGCGGATTGCATATACTCTTTTTGGGGTCACCTCTTTCGGGCAGGGAGATATAGCGAGTGTCATCCGATGCAAAAAAATTATAGGCACTTCAAGGAGTTGTTGCTAAAATTGCAAAGTACGCAACTCTCATGGATGTTTTGCCGATAATAATAAAGAGCAAAGACTTGCGAAAAATTTTAAAAAAGGAGTCACCCATGAATAGGCCATCATGTTCATCCATCATCATTCATACTTTTTTTGTCGCCGCTCTGGCGCTTTTTGCCTGGGGCGATTGCAGTGGGGGAGGGAGCAGTTCCAAAACCACCCTTTATAAGGATGCCGATGCCGATGGCTACGGCGACCCCAATACAACGGAGGAGTTCAAAACGGGCAATACCGAAACCGATGACGAGACCGGCCTCATTTCCGGTTCTGTTTCGGAATCCGTTTCCGGCCTCGATGGCGCCACGGCAACGGTTGAATATGCCTATGTTTCGGACAATACCGACTGCGACGACACGAGCGCGGACGCCAACCCCGGCGTTGAAGAGGTGGCCGATGACGGCATCGATAACGACTGCGACGGCTCGGCCGACGAGGGGGAAGAAGCCACGGTTGACGCGGATGCCGACGGCTATTCCGTCGATACCGATGGTCTTTATTCAAGCGATCGCGAAGAGGCCCTCGCCCAAAGCCTCGACTGCGACGACACCAGCGCCACCATTCACCCGGGGGCCAGCGAGGTAAACGGTGACGGGATCGACCAAAATTGCGACGGCGAGGATGACTTTGAAAGCGATGCCGACGGCGACGGCCATTCTTCCACGGCCGCGGGGGGGGATGACTGCGACGACACCAACGACGAAATCAACCCCGACGCCACCGAAAAATGCGACGATGTCGACAACGACTGCGACGATACGGTGGATGAATCCGATGCCTCGGACGTCGCCACCTGGTATCTGGACAGCGACAGCGACGGCTACGGCGATTCGGCCAACCGGACAACCGCCTGCGATCAGCCGACCGGCTATGTCGATAACGGCAACGATTGCGACGACACCAGCTCCTCCCTTAACCCCGCCGCAACGGATACCGAAGATGACGGGATCGACCAGGACTGTAGCGGCGCCGATGCCCAGTCTGTGGCCGAGCAAATGGAAGATGAGGATATAGCGGTTATTCCCTCTACGGAAACCAGTTGTTCCAATGGCACCGACGACGACGCCGACGGCTTAACCGACTGCAACGACGTGGGCGATTGTTCCGACCAGAAGCGGTGCTGGGCCACAGCCGGAATCTGGCGGGGATTTTACTTCGAGGAGATTACAAGCGATGAGAGCGATGAAAAGCGGTGTGAAGTGTGGGATAACACCGATCGGGAGATAAACTTTGCGACTTCTTATCTCAACAAGGTTGATGATGAGAGCGTGTCGACGGGGGGGACTGCGGAAGGAAAGCTCGAATTTAAGACGAGGTTTGGCGATAATGAGGACTACAGGGCACGAAGCTACGGGACCCTTTTGGCCTACAATACCGGCTATCTGAAGATTATCGAAGGGGATAAAGCAATCAGTTGTAGCGAATCCACAGCCGCCAGTGGGGTGTGCACAGGCACTGAAACCGTAACCCTGAACAGTGAAATTGAATATGCCGAGGAGTGGCTGGGTGATGACAAGAAGGTTGTTGTCCTTCTGCGGGGATACAACTTCGATGTTGATGGGGGCGATGCGAAAGAGGTGCGGGACCACAATTTTCAGGTTTATCTTGATCATGACAGTTTAAGCTCGTACTGGGACAGCAGTTCGCAGACCTATAAGGTGCCCGTCAAATTCGAAACCGATTTTAATGCCGATAGAGAGTGGGATTACGCAACGACCCTCTACTATACGCTGATTGTGTATGATTCCGATTACTTTACTTGGAAGACTGTCGATATCGGTAGCGATAGCTGGACGGATAAAGGTCATTATAAAGAGGTAACAAAAAACGATAGTGATACCACCTTTTCCACAAGTTGGGCGGACGAGATCGATGTGGATAATGCGTTTGTCGGCCTGAGGAGTAATGGCTGGGACAAAAGTAATGATTATGAAATATATCAGGCTTGGGCCTATATCATGCTTGGCACGGATAATAGCGATGACGATGGCTATACCGCCTCGAGCAGTAAGGCCAAAATCACGGGGAAAGGGGTGCTTTATAGTGTCTGTGATTCCCTGGAGGCAAAACCGGATCAAATGGTCGCAAGGATCATGATCTGTCGGGGAGACAACGTTTGTAAAGCCACCGAGAGTGACGGCTATACAAACGAGGATTTGGGTAAGACGGGCACCAACAGTGACATCAAGACCCAGGATACGCCCAATATGAGTATTACAGGGCTTGATTTTTAAGGGGGATAAAAATGAAACACGCACGCCCCATTCTGACCGTCCTTGTCTCTTTCGTCTCTGTTCTTCCCATTTTGAGGGCCGAGGCCTTTACGGTGACACCCCTTGAAGAGGAGACCAGGATCACAGGAACTATTGAGGCAACCTTGGCCTCATCAACATCGCCTGATCCGGCGGCCTCCGAGACCTGCTCCATGGGGCTTCTCGACGCCGGTTTTGGAGAAGGGGATGGAATTGTCACCGTGGAGAATGTGGTTGCCCGCGATCTGGCCGTCAGTGGGGACTATATCTATGTCGCGGGTTACACCGAACCGTCCACCTCCACAAGTGACGACCAGGACTTCTTTCTGGCCCGCTTTTTGTCCAGCGATGGAAGCCTCGATACCAGCTTTAGCGGCGACGGCATCGTGACAACCGATTTTAGCGGCAAGGACGACCAGGCGCGCGCCATCGGTATTGCCGCGGACGGGACCATTTATGTGGCGGGCTATGCCAATTCCTCCAACACCAGTTACGACATGGCCCTCTGGGTGGTCAACAGTTCCGGAAACGAAGTGGCCGCCACGACGGTCGATTTTGGCGGTTATTCCGACATCGCCAGCGACCTGGCCATCGATGCGACCACGGGCGATGTCTATCTGGCGGGGCAGGCGGGGGCGGGACTGTTGAGCTATGGCATTGGGCTGGTCAAATTCAACAGCGCCGGCGCCAAACAGGGGGACGCCGAAACAATCGAGTACAACGGATCGTGGGAATGGGCCACCGGCATTGCCATCGACGAATCCGGCGCCATTTATCTAAGCGGCGCTACAACCAATCCCGACAACTCGACCCAAGATATCTTTGTGATGAAATACGACAGCGGAGGCTCCCATTCGTTTGGAGTCTACGCTGTCGCCACCACCAGCGAATGGGCCCAGGATATGGCGCTCACCTCGTCCGGAAAAATCGCGGTGACCGGATATTCCTCCACGACCGGTTCCACTAAACTGATTACGGCGCGTTTTGCCTCTGCCACCCTTACGGCCGATGCCGGATCGACAACCACCTTCGATGTCGACTATGCCTACGGCTGGGCCGTTGCCGCCGATGCGAACGAGAATATCATCAGCGCCGGGTCGATAAAAACAGCGATAGATGCGGATTCCACCATGGCGCTGGCCCGTTACGATAGCGATTTTGCGCTCGATTCCACCTTCAGCAGTGACGGCAAAGTCACCCAGACAACCGGCGGCAGTTCGTCCGCGGCCTATGCCGTGGGTGTGGATACAACCGACGGCATCTACGCGGCCGGAACCAGCGACGACGATATGTTTCTGGCCAAATTTTACGGCGCCTGTTGCGGCGACAGCAACCAGGACGGCGGCGAAGAATGCGACGACGGCAACACCACCGATGGCGATGGTTGTTCGGCGTCGTGTACCGAAGAAGAGGAAACGGCGGTTACCGAAGAAACCGACTGCGACGACGGTACCGATGACGATAGCGATGGCTCCACCGACTGCGACGATAGCGACTGCGCCACCAACGCCGCCTGCACCGGAGGTGAAGCCGAAACCGACTGCACCGATTCCACCGACAACGACGAAGACGGCGCCACCGACTGCGACGATTCGGATTGCTCTGCCGACTCGGCCTGCGCCGAAAGTGGTTCAGCCGCAGTGGAGGAAGAGGAAGTGGAGAAAGGCGGATCAGCACTGGCGGGGGGAGGCTGTGGATGCACGTTCGGCGCCTCCAAAAATGGAGGTCCCGCCGGTTTGGACGCACTGTTTTTCACCGTGATTTTCATGGCGGTTGCCGTCCTGCTCCGCATCCGTTTGCGCCGCGTCCATTCCCATTTCTAAAATTTCTTGGCAATTTTTTCCCGGGTGTGGCATACAACCACCTCTATGGCCATTGTTGAAGAATCGGAATATAAAGGAAACCCTCTTTTAGTCCTCAAAAACACGCCGGAAGACCGGTATCCCTTCTCGTTCGGCATCAAGAAGGCGAAGCTGATTATCGAGCATTTTGAGGACATCAAAAAATTCGTCGCCAAACACGACAAGGAAAAAGAGGAATAAAACTATTCGTCCGCCTTGGCCGTCTCAACGGCGTCTTTGCATGTGTCGCTCAACTCCGACTTGTGTTCCCGGAGGCATTTGTTGACCTCCCGCGGCCCCTTTTCATCGGCGCAGAAACTCTCCTTGTCATTCTTGCAGGCCTCGACAATCGACTTGCGGTCCTCAAGGGAATCCTTGCAGTCATCCGAGAGTTCGCTCTCGTGCTCCTTCAGGCATTTATGGACCTCCGGCCCCTTTTCGGAGTCGGAGCAGTATTTTTCCACATCGGCCTTGCAGGCCTTCTTATCGCGCAGGTTCGGGTCGTCGGCCATGGCGTAAAGGCCGGCGCCAACCAAAACCCCAAAAACAGCGGTTGCCAAAGTACGCTTAAGCATAAGGTGATTTCCTCCTGTAAAATGTACGAAGCGTGACGGCCTCAAATAAGGCCATCGCCGATTCGAATCTGTGTCCGTTATGACGTTTGAATGGGCCAGATGGTTCAATAAAACCCCAAAATATCATCTTTTCCCCATGAAACAGGCAAAGAATCCTTCCATTATGGGGGATGGATAGATCCTCCTTGCCCTTGCCACCCACCGATGGAATGCTTTTCCCTCCCAACCCGCGAGTGCCGGTTTCAAAAAAGGAAATTTGAGCGGGATATCGAGAGCCTCGATGTCTTCAAGCTCTTTCAGGGCGCTGTCGGTCACCTCTTCATTTTCCTCCGGGGAAATAGCGCAGGTGGAATAGACAAGAAGGCCC
>JACPFC010000121.1 GCA_016183175.1 Deltaproteobacteria bacterium | reverse complement strand
TAAAATGATAAACGGGGCGGCAGGGCCGCCAGCCAGATGGCCTGAAAGGAGCTTCAAAATGAACGCGATCCATCAGGAATTGGAGAAAAGAGATACGTGGCAGGGGAAAAAATTGGGTGCATCTCTGGATGACCTGTTGTAAAATTCCAAGCGCCAAATTCCAATAGCCAAACAAACGACAATGACAAAAATACAAACTACAAAAAAACTTTTGGAATCGCGTTCAAAATACTGGAATTTGTTTTTTTGCCGTTTGTTTGGAATTTGGCCATTGGTTATTGGAATTTGTCTTACAGGAGGAACCGCCATGGCCCTTGAAATCAAAAGCTCGGCATTTGATCACAACGCCTCAATTCCCCAAAAATACACCTGTGACGGACAGGACATCTCGCCGCCTCTTCAATGGAGCGGCGCCCCGTCCGGCGCACAATCATTCGTTCTGATCAACGACGACCCCGACGCCCCGGTGGGGACATGGGACCACTGGATTCTCTTTAACCTCCCGGCCGCGACAAACTCGCTTGCAGAGTCAATCAAATCGCTCCCCGCCGGAACGCTGGAGGGAAAAAACAGTTGGGGCAAGACCGGCTACGGCGGCCCCTGTCCGCCAGAAGGCGTTCATCGCTACTTCTTCAAGCTCTACGCACTCGATACGGCGCTTAATTTAAAGAACGGCGCGGCAAAAAGAGAAATCGAATCGGCGATGAAGGGGCATATTCTGGCGCAGGCGGAGTTGATGGGGAGATATCAAAGGAAGAGATAGCAGGCGCCTCCGGAGGGGGAGATCTGTGACGTCCGGCAGTCAGCGGAAGCGAGGCGGAACGATAAAACGATCCTAAAAATTGTCGGCATAACAATCAAAGCAGAATCTGCAAAGAATGCTTCGAATCCCGCGAGCTGACGCCGGCGGAACGGAGCTCCCCCTCCGGAGGCAATCAGTCACGCCGCCGCCACAAAATCCACATCCGCCTCGCGGACAAAGAGGGCCGCCACTTCCACATGGGCGGTCTGGGGGAACATGTCGAGCGGCTGGCAGACGTCCAACCGGTATTTTTCGGACCGGAGTCTCAAGGTATCGCGGGCAAAGCTGGCCGGATGGCAGGAGATATAAATGATCTTGCGGGGCCTGAAGGTCACAATCCACTCGATGGCCTCGGCCAGACCGCGCCGCGGGGGATCGGCCACCAGGGTGTGGCAGGCAAAACCGCTTTTTTTAAGCGTAGCCAGCACCCGGCTGACGGTGCCGTGTTTCCAGCTGATATTCGTCACATGGCCTTCCTTTGATTTTTTTTGCGCCTCTTCGAGGGCCTCCTGGCTTTTTTCAATCCCCCAGACATGCCCGGCAAGCTCTGCCAGTGAAAAGGTGAAATTGCCGCTTCCGCAGTAGAGATCAAAAATCTGGTCGGTCTTTTGGGGATCGGCCATTTCGAGCGCCAGTTGGACCAGCCGCTCATTTTGTTCGGGATTCACCTGGGAAAAACCTCGCGCGTCATCGACGCGCAATTCGACAGGCCATTTTTCGTCGCTCGTCGCTCGTCGCTCGTCGCTCGCAACTGTTTCGTCCTTTCGTCCCTGCTTTTCTCTTCCACCTCCTGACTCCTGACTCCTGACTCCTGGCTTCTGGCTTCTGGCTCATGTCTCCTGCTTCCCGCCTTCCGCCTCTTGTCTCCTCAACTCCGCCAATTTCTCATTCAATCGTTCATCCGCGATCAGGCATTTTTCAATTTCCACAATCTCGTGGCTTTCGGCCCTAAAAAAACCGATTTTTCCTTCGCGGTCGCGCTGGATCTGAATCCGGCTCCGGTAATTCCAGGTTTTTGGCGAAGGGATGACATCCTCACACGCGGCGTCCGGCATTTTGGCGATCCGCCGCAGGGCATCAAGCACCATCTCTTTTTTTGATTTCAGTTGAGATTCGTAGGTCATCTGCTGGAGTTGGCACCCGCCGCAGTTGAAAAAATACGGGCATGGCGGATCGGCGCGGTCAGGTGATTTTTGGACGATATCGAGAATCCGCCCCCGGCTGTAATCCTTCTGTTCTTCCTCGATTTGAATGGAAACGGTATCGCCCGGCACTCCCCACGGAATAAAAATGACTTTGCCCATATGCCGGGCCAGCCCCTCCCCCTCGGAGTTCAGTTTTTCGATGGAAACAGTAAGCTTGGGCAAGTCCATATTCCGTAGGGGCGATCCTTGCCTGCCCGCCGGTTGTTGGGAGGGTGATCGCCCATTGTTGGGTGAACACGAGGTTCACCCCTACGCAGAGAAATGTCAAAGGCGAAAATTCACGCTATATCCAACAAAATGGAGTCGTACTCGCGAGTCAAACCCGATTTGGGGAAAAGCTGGCGGGCCAGGGCGGCTTTCCTCTTTTCGGCCTCGTATCCGTAACGGATGACCTGCGCGCGGATTTCGGGGGCGTGGTATTTGTAATTGTGCGTCTCGCCCTTTTCGCGCGTCAAAAATTTCACGATCCCTTCGGGGGTGTACCCCATCCGGCAGAGAAGACGCCCGGAGATTTCATCCGCCAGCGTCTCGTGCGCCCGGCGAAGCTCGAAGATCTGGTCCCAGTTGAGTTGCTGAATTTCGTCGCGCGTCGGTTTTAACGCGCAGGCATGCCCCCATTCGTGGGCCAAAACACCGGCGATGGTTTCTTCGTCGTCCAAGTGCCGGCTCAAAAAATCAACGCCGACATAGACAATATCGTCGTCGTCGATGCAGGCGGTGGTCCCCTTTGCGGGCACCACGCGGCATTTTTTTCGCTTCAGATAATTGAGCCGTTTTTTCAGCCGGCTGATGAGGCCTGAAGGGGCAAAGAGGGAGGCCAATACCCCGATTTCTTCGAGGCTTAAAACCACGGGAGGGGTCTCCCCCAGCGTTTTTTGCGAGGCCTCATCGACCGTTCCGCCGGTGCGGATGGTGGGAATGCCGCGTAAAATCAGGTGTGTCCCGGCGGAGGTAAGGCCTTCGACTCTCATCGTGTCTCAAAGGTAACATCGGCGCGTCAAATCTTCAAGTCCTCCGGTCCTCTGACAGCGGTGTCCCATGTTCGTTCATAGGTCCTGCGGGACATCGTGACTCGCCATCGGGTTCGCGCCTCAACGGCCATTCATGATTTAACGAAAATAATCAAGGCATCAAAGGAATGATTGTCCGCCTTCCGAAGGGCCTGGAGGTATTGCGCCCTCATTTCGCTTTGCTGATACAAATTACCATCTAAATGGGCGCCCCAAGTCAGACGTTTTTGGCCATGCTGGGTCAAAAGGACATCGGTCAAAAGCCGCGCGTGCCTTCCGTTTCCGTTGGGAAAAGGATGAATTGAAACGAGCCGGTGGTGAAACCGGGCTCCCAGCTCATCCCAAGGATAGATGTTGTTTTCAATCCAATAGCGGGCATCGGCGATCAGTTTTTGGACTTCTTCCGTGATACGATAGGGAGGCACACCAAGATTTTTTCCACTTTGCCTGTACTGCCCGGCCCAACG
>JACPFC010000120.1 GCA_016183175.1 Deltaproteobacteria bacterium | reverse complement strand
GGCGCTTATATCGTTGATCATGGAGGCGCCGGCGGAAACCGCCTCGAGGGCCACGCGGGCCTTTGTGGTGTCGATGGAGATCGGAATGTCCGATTGTTGCCGGATGACCTCGATGACCGGAATGACCCTTCGGAGCTCCTCATCTGTTTCTACGGGCGTCGCCCCCGGCCTGCTCGATTCGCCGCCGATATCGAGGATGTCGGCGCCCTCGGCGATCATTTGAAAGGCACGATCCAATAGCAATGGGAACGGGTCCTGCCGCCTGCGGGTTTCCCGCTCGTCCTCGGCGTCGCTGTGGCTTGCTCGATTTGGAATGTCGCGGCGGGACCAGTCATACGCCACATCTCCGCCTGCGGCGCGATCGGGAACCCTCCCTCCGGCGTCACCCGTTCCCATTCGCATCCAGCCGTCCGAAAACGAATCGGGGGTGCAGTTGAGGATGGCCATTATTTTGGGGGCCTGCATTTAAGCTTTTCCCGGCTGTGGCGCGGGATGGATGCCGGGCGCCGGCGATTTTTCCTTGACAGCAGTGGGGGCCTTTTGCTCAATGGCCGCGACCGGCACCGGCCCTGCCGGCGGCGCCGGCTTGGAAAGCGGCGGAAGTTTTTCGCCGCGGATCACGCGGTCGATCTGGTCGCCATCCAGCGATTCCTGTTCCAGAAGGGCCTGCGCCAGAAGGTGAAGTTTTTCAAGATTGTCGGCCAAAAGTTTTTTGGCCCGTTCGTAGTTGGTCATGACGATTTTTTTCACCTCGTCATCGATGACCACCGCCGTCGATTCGCTGTAGTCCTGATGCTGGGCGATCTCCCGGCCAAGAAAAATCTGCTCCTCTTTTTTCCCGAAGGTCAATGGCCCGAGACGGTCGGACATTCCCCACTCGCAGACCATTCGGCGGCCGATATCGGTGGCCTTTTCAAGGTCGTTTCCGGCCCCCGATGTCTGTTCGGCGAAAATCACCTCCTCCGCGCACCGCCCTCCCATTAAAATGGCGATCATGTCCTCCGCCTGCTTTTTCGACTGCATGTATTTGTCTTTTTCGGGGAGCTGTTGCGTGACCCCCAGCGCCATCCCGCGCGGGATGATGGTCACCTTGTGAACCGGATCGGTGCCGGGGATCAGCTTGGCCACCAGCGTGTGGCCCGCCTCGTGATAGGCGGTGGTCTTCTTTTCTTCGTCGCTGATAATCATGCTTCGCCGCTCGGAACCCATCAGAACTTTGTCCTTGGCAAGCTCAAAGTCGACCATGTTCACCACTTTTTGGTTGAACCGGGCGGCGTGAAGGGCCGCCTCGTTGACAAGATTTTCAAGGTCGGCGCCGCAGAAGCCGGGGGTCCCCCGCCCCAGCGACACCAAGTCGACATCCGGCGAGAGGGGCACTTTCCGGACATGGATGCGCAAAATCGCCTCTCTGCCGCGCAAATCGGGACGTGGAACAACGACGCGGCGGTCGAAACGCCCGGGGCGCAGTAACGCAGGATCGAGGACATCCGGCCGGTTGGTGGCGGCAATCAGAATGACCCCTTCACTGCTTTCAAAGCCGTCCATTTCGACAAGCAGTTGATTAAGGGTCTGTTCGCGTTCGTCGTGCCCGCCGCCCAGCCCCGCCCCGCGATGCCTGCCGACGGCATCGATTTCGTCGATAAAAATAATGCAGGGGGCGTTTTTCTTCCCCTGCTCAAACAGATCCCGCACGCGCGACGCGCCGACGCCGACGAACATTTCGACGAAGTCGGAACCCGAAATACTAAAGAAGGGAACCCCCGCCTCCCCCGCGATCGCCCGGGCCAGCAGAGTCTTTCCCGTCCCCGGAGGCCCCATGAGGAGAACGCCTTTCGGAATACGCCCCCCCAGTTTGGTGAATTTGTGCGGCTCCTTCAGGAATTCGATGATTTCGTGGAGTTCTTCCTTCGCCTCGTCGATCCCCGCCACGTCGGCGAAGGTGACCTTCTTTTGATTTTCCGTCAGAAGGCGCGCCTTGGATTTTCCAAACGACATCGCCTTCCCGCCGCCGATCTGGATCTGCCGCATGAAGAAAAAGAAAAAGACAAAGAGAAGAATCATCGGGAGCCAGGAGAAAAGGAGTTGTTGCCATATGGGGGTTTCCGCCTCTTTTTTAAACTCGACCTTGGCGGAGCTTGCCGTAATCAGTTCGAGGGCCTTTTCACTCCCAAGCGGGCCAACCGTCGAAAAATAACCGCCACCGGTGCTACCGGCGCCACCGGTGCTACCGGCCCCTTCATTGACTTCTTCCTTGTATTTGCCGATGTATTCTTCCCCCTGGATCGTCAGCTCCTCCACCTGATTGGCCTTCACCGCCTGCAAAAATTCGCTGAAAGTGATTGGTTTTCTAAGGGTTGGCTTGGTGTTGAAAAAATGGACCGCCGAAATGGCCAATAGGACAATAATTATCCACAGGGCGAGAGTTTTTTGAGATTGTTTCAGAATACCCCCTTTTTTAAATCCTTTATATATGTTAAGCGAATAACCCGCAATTAATCAATACGTAATTCGGCGTTATGGAGAGAAAACCGGCCATGGACTCCGTCGCTTATTTTTTTGAGACATTGAGGGCCGTTTCCACGGACCCGGACGATCAACTGTTTTACGACGGGGACCGGGGCCGGGAGTTCGAAGAAACATTCACCACGATTCTCGACAACGATCCCGACGGCGCCGACCCCGAGGCCGTTTTGGAGTTGAGCAACTATCTCCGCTTCCACCCGGAGGCATGGGACAGCCGATCCGACAAATTTATTTTCAGCGCCGTTGATGATTTGGTGCGGATCAATCCGTTGTTTGGCCGGGATGTCTATACCAGCATGGATTTTCTTGAAGAGGTTCCGGAGTTTGACTGGGAGGATTGCACAGGGAGGGAGGCGGCGGCCCTCGGTTACCTGTGGAGCCTCTATTATCTCTGGCCGCGGGGGCTCAAAGAGAGGCTTATTCGTGATGACAACCCCGCTTATCCGACCGAACGCCTCAAAGGGCCGCCCATTCTCAATCCGGAGCCGGTTCCCAATTTATCGATTGGCGGCGGTGCGGCTGACTGGATTGTCCTGCACGACAAACGGGGCCAGGACGTTTTAAACAGGATACAACGCGAAGGGGACGATTTCTGGAAAGGAACAAAGAGCAAACCGTGCGGGGAAGAGTATACCTGCGAGGAAATCCGCCTCAAGAAAGAGGGCTCCCTTTTTCTCCCCTATGTTTTCGGCGATGTCTCGGCCTCGCCGGACATCATCGCCGAACTGGTTCAGAAAAGACAGAATCTTCTCGTCGGGGTCCATCCGCAGGTTCTGGCGGTTGTCCTCCTTTCCACCGGATATGATCCAAAGGTCAACGACGCCCCCTATGCCGATATCTACCAGCTTCTTGACGGAAAGGTTTTATACTTTGAGAGTTTTCAGAGGCTCTACCGCGTGGAAAGGGACGGAATTGTGTACGTCCCCTACGAACAAATTCACGAAAACGACCGGGCGGACTTCGGTCTTTCCGACCTCCAATGGGCCTCTTATCAACGGGAGCGGGATCAGACAAAAGAGGGCCTGAAACAAAAAAAGGGATTCTTCTTGAGGCCCCTGGGAGAAATAGAGCCCGGCCGGATGTTCGGCCTTTTTACCCTTCAACCGCTGGGAGACAACAAAACGAAGACCTCTTTTGTCAGTTACATCGAATTCTCCGGTGTGATGAAAAATATTTTTAACACCGTCATGGATCTTCTCCCCGGCATTATCAATGAAGGGCTCATGACCGCCTTTGACGCCTATGGACAAGTCGCCGCCTCGTTACAACAGGCGGGGGACGACGCCAAACAAATCCCATCGTATATCGTCAAATAACTGACATCGCCTTTCCCAAATTGAGAAAAAAACCGATTTTTCGGGGTTTCATTCGTTTCTCTCCCTAATCAAACCAAGTTATTTCAATAGGTTGTAAAAAATACTTTTTCGTAAAATTTGGCACGAGATTTGCTTATCCAAACGGGGGGAGATTCCATGAAAAAAATTTTAATGACAACATCCATCGTCTTGTTTTCAGCGCTGTCGCAACAGGCCCTTGCAACGGGGGAAACCTGCGATCGAAGCTATGGCGCCGTGGTCTATTTTTCCTTCGATGACGCCAGTTCGCCCACGCAGGATGATTCCGGCAATGGCAACAGCGGAACCGTCAGCGGCGGCGCCACTTATGACTCAACGGCCGGTTATAGCAATGGGGGATACACCTTCGACGGCACGAGCGGTTATATCTACACGGGAACTCTGGCCGGCTGGGATACGACCAGTACCGGGTTAACGATTGTGGCCTGGGCGAAGCCGACGGTGACCTCTAACGGGCGGGAGCCGCAAGCGGCGGTGGATACTGGAATTTCTGGCCTGTCAGGAGAAGGCTTTATGCTTGCCTATAGCAAAGTTTACAAAGACGAGTGGGATTATGGTGTATTCAGCGCTTCGGAACCCAAAGTTTATGACACGGACATATTAAATGTATGGCAAAATATCGCGGTGGTGATAGAACCGACAAGCTCGTCTCTTTATAAAAATGGAGCGTGGGTGGCGAGTAAGACAGAGACAAGCTCAAAAAACCCAACGCTTATCTGGATCGGTAATAGCATCAGTTATAAAAGATATTATTTCACCGGCGCCATAGATGAGGTCTATCTTTTCGATTCCGCGCTGACCGCCGACGACATTGAAAAAATCTACACCGGCCAGTTCGACTGCGCTGACGGGGAGACGTGCAACGCAGACGGCGTCTGCGAACAGGAATGCGCGGTGGATTCGGATTGCGACACCGGCGGGGGATACTTTTGCGACGATCCGGACGGTGACGGCACCGGCCTCTGCGTCAGCGAGTGTAATGATGGATCCACGGCGGCGACCTACTACGCCGATGCCGACGGCGACGGCTACGGGGACAGCGCAAAAAGCGACAAGGCCTGCTCGCAACCCACAGATTATATCACCGACAATACGGATTGCGACGATACAAACAAGGCAATCAACCCCTCGGCGAGTGACACCTCTTGTGATGGAGTGGATAACAATTGTAGCGGAACCGCCGATGAAGGCTATGCGACAACGTCAACCACTTGCGGTGCGGGGGCCTGTGCGGCAACCGGGAGCAAAACCTGCGTCGGCGGAGTGGAGGGGACCAGCTGTACAGCGGGAACAGCTTCCACCGAGACCTGCGACGGCATCGACAACGACTGCGATGGGTCGACAGATGAGGGCCTGGATGTTGCAACCACCTGCGGTGTTGGCGCATGCGCGGCAACCGGGAACAAAACTTGCGTCGGCGGAGCAGAGGTGGATAGTTGCACACCCAAGACAGCGGCAACAGAGACTTGTAATGGCGTCGACGACGACTGCGATGGGAGCGCGGATGAGGGGGTGACCGACACCTGGTATGCCGACAAAGACGGCGACAACATCGGTGATTCGGCGGATTCGTATGTCGGTTGCCAGCAAGTCAGTTATGTCAAGTCACCCATCGGCGACAACTGCCCCAACATTGCCAATGCGGATCAAACCGATACCGACTCGGACGGAAAAGGGGATACCTGCGATACCGACGACGACAACGACGGCTTGGGCGATGTCATCGATCCGTCAACCCTGTCAACCAACTTCTGGTATTGGGTCGATATAACAAATCCGGCGGCCTTCTCCCTTCCCACTTCCACTCTGCGCTTCAAGTTTATTGCAGGATCCAAACTTCTCCCCGGCTTCATTATTGTGAAGGGAATCACAGACAGAACAAAGGCGAAGTCCGCAACACTCAAGGTCTGTCCCGGCTCCACGGGGAGTCCCGGGGTCTGCATCGCCTATTGATTAAAGCCCGGTGACGGTGAACTCGAAGTTGTTGCCGGTTTCATCCGACGGGTCGTCATCCATGGTGAAGGGGAAAACAATCAGGTACTTTGCATTAAAATCGTCCGAGGGATAATCGGAGGAATAAATCGGGACCGTCTCGCTTGCGTCATCGGTCAACGAATCGACCACCCTGATTCTTTTCCCCCCGCCGCGCCTGCCGCGGTACTGAACAACCATGACATAATAAATGTTGTCATCGATATCGGACGGTTCAAATTCCACGGCCGTAACATCCGAATCGATTTCGATCCGGATCGGTTCGGCATCTCCATAATACTGAAAGCCGTCGGTGGAATAGTACGAGTGATAGATGACCCCCGTGTTGGTGTAGGAGAGACTTACATCGGGCGAAAGAAGATCGCCGTCCGAATAAAGGACCAGATCCGGATAACCGGCCTCCTCGTCCTCGACAAAATCGTAGGGGGAGACGACGTCGCCAGGGAGGTGCTTTAAAAGTTCGTCTTTTGTCAAAGGATATGAAACCGGCGCCGACGCCCCGTTTGTAAACGGATTGCCGAGGTCTTTGGCGTAGAGCGCCACCAGAAACTGTTTGTAAAACCGGGCCATTGTCATATCCGTGTCGCCGGTTAAATTCGGAAGGATTGTGTCCATATCCCCCATGTCGACATACCGGCCTTCGGTCTCCTCGATGGTCCTGAACTCCTCCAGCAGTTTACGGATCGCCTGCGTGCCGAACGCCGGCAATGAAGTGAATCGCAACGTTGCCAACTGCTCCGAAAGATAACGCCAGAAAATGGCAAATGGACGGATGCCGCCGTTTCCCCAGAGGTCTTCAATCCAGTAGTTCGGGTAATTCATGTAGGTATTGAGGTCGTCGTAATCGGCGTCGACGACATCCTCCGCCCAATGGGCCATCCCTTCCATAATATAGTCGTCTGCGGTGGTAAAATACTGGTACTGAATGGTGTGAAAAAGTTCATGGGCGGGGATATAGTAAAAGTCATCCCCTTCAAAGCCGGTTCCCAGCCATATCACGCCGTTTGCGTAGGCGGTGCCCACGATCATCGGATCGGCCGAAATATAGATAGTGATGGTCCCCCCGTTGTAGGGGGCGTCAAAACCGTAGCGATCGACAAAGGCGGCATACGAGGCCTCGAGGCTCGTTTCAATCTGTTCGACGTACGAGTCGTCCATCGTCCAAGTGTCATCGGTGTAATAATCGAAGTGGGTCGAACTGGAATAATAGGTGTAACCGGCCTCTTCCGCCACAGCCGGCAAGGAGAGGGACAAAAGACAAAGGAAAAAAAGAATCTGGAGCCAGTATGGTTTCATTTACTTGTCTACGCGCAAGCAGAGTGACACTTTTTCCCACAATCCATGCGTTTTAGAGCGTCACTTTATATATGCGCTACGCAGTAGCTGCTCCCGCCCCCTTGCTAGCACTAATGAAGTGAAAAGACCAATGGATTATCGGCAGATCTTGGAAAAAGTTGCCTGGATAAGTGAAAGTAATTTTATTTATTGTTTAAATTACTGATCGAGATAAATTGAGGAACGAAATTCAAATAACCCTTCATCCACGCAAAAGAGAGCCGGGCCATATTCCCGTTTAAGCCCTTTTCCCTTCATTAAGAGGGCCTCGATCTCCTCGATATGGTGTTTCTGCACCTCTTTGCCGAAGCCGGCTTCGCGCAACTTTTTTTCCAGAACCAGAAAGCGGGCCTCGGGGGAAAGGTTCAAATAGCGGCCGACCGGCAAGCCGCCACGCGGCAAGCCGCCTCGGCCCGGCAGGGCCGGAGCCACCGACAGGGCCGGAGCTATATAGGTTTTCAAAAAGGCCTCTGCCTCCGAAGCGGCTAAACGGAATTGCTCCTGCGACCTTTGGCAATTGTCCGATACCGTCTCGAGCAGTTCCGGATACCCCTTTTTGAGTTCGGGAATGAGTTGATGCCGGATGCGGTTGCGCCAGTATCTGTTTTTTTTGTTGGACGAATCGGTGACAAAGGAAACTCCTTCGCGGCGGGCAAAGGCCTCAATCGCCTTCCGCGGCGTGAAAAGGAGGGGGCGGACAAGCAGGATGCCTCCCTCGATCCGACTCTCCCTTTCCATTCCCTTGAGGCCCCGGAGGCCTGCTCCGCGCAGATAGCGCATGACCACCGTTTCCGCCTGATCGTCCGCCTGATGGGCCAGAAAAAAACAGCGGGTGGCCGTCTCCGCAGAAATGCTTTTGACCGCCTTCAGACGCATTTCGCGGGCGCGGTTCTGGATGCCGCTTCCTTTTTTGACGGGAAGATGGCGGACGATAACCGGTAATCCCCGTTTGGCGGCCTCCGCCTGGACAAACTGTTCGTCGCGGTCCGATTCGGCCCCCCGCAAATGGTGATTGAAGTGAATCACCGTCAGAGGAAAAAAAGGGACGGCGTCCTTGGCGACCTCTTTTTGTTTTCGGGCGAGCAGTTCCAAAAGGACCATTGAATCGATCCCTCCGGAAACCAGACAGGCAACCGGAAGACCTTTTTCAAAGCCGAAAAAATCGGGGCTTTTTTCAACTTCAATCATCATTGCTTAACCTCTTGAAATATGGAGGAATGTAGTCTTAACTATCCGATATTTAACCAGTATTGACATGATGTGTCATTTAATTTCTTTGACTAAAATCCCCCCCTTCATTTAATCTTCCCCCAACGGCTCCTTGTTTTCGCATGTCCATGCAAAAAAATCTACTCATTATCGACCACAACGACAACCACTATGACCTCTTGCGCCAGTCGCTCTCGGAATCGGCGGTAAAGTTTCGGGTGATCCGCGCCGCAACGGCCGAGGTGGGGCGGAAACTGCTTAAAAGCCGCCGGTTCGATCTGATTTTAACCGAGTGCGACGACGACGGCGGCACTGCCGACGCCGGTTCTTCGGAAGAATGGGTCCCTCTGGTCAAACGGATGGCGCATGGGGCGCCAGTGGTGGTGCTGACCTCGAAGAGCGACCAGAAACGGGCGGTATCGGCCATGAAGATGGGGGCCGACGACTACATCGTCAAAAGCCGGGAGGCGCTCAAGTCGCTTCCGCAAACACTCGTAAAAACCATTGAATCGAAGAAGACCAAACCACCCGCCACGGAGGGACCCACCCCGTTTTCGGGCATCAATTTACTGGCGCGCAATCTGAAGACCATCACCACCCTGATCAACAACCCTTCGCAGGGATGGGCGCAGTCGAAAAAACACTTCAAACAACTTCATGTGATCGAAAAGGAAATCCGGAATATAAAAGACATGTTGAAGAATTTTGTGTCTTAAATGCGTGCCTGTGTGCCCGAGTGCCCGAGTGCCCGAGTGCCCGAGTGCCAGAGTGCCCGCGTTGACACGGGCACGCGGGTACCCGGGCACTCGGGTACTCATCCGTTCGGCAGACACTCCCCCGTCACACGATTTCTTCCCCCTTCCTTCGACGCGTACAAATATTTATCCGCCTCGGCAACCAGGGCTTGAGATTCCTCATGGGCCTCTTTTAGCGAGGCGATGCCGCAGGAGATGGTGATGGGGATCTGTTTCCCCTCGTATTCCACGGTTTGCGCGCAAACCGCCTTCCTGATCCGTTCAGCCAGATTGACGGCGTTTTGTCCGTTGGTGTCACGCATTAAAATGACGAATTCCTCGCCGCCGTAGCGGGCAAAGATGTCGTCGGTCCGGATCAATTTGGCCGTCAGCCCCGTCAGTTTTTGGAGGCAGAGATCCCCCGCCAGATGGCCGTATGTGTCGTTGATTTTTTTGAAATGGTCGACATCGAACATGATGACCGAGAGGTCGCGTTTTTTTCGCCGCGCGAACGAGAACTCCTCCCGCAGACGGTCGAGCAGGTAGCGCTTGTTGTAGACGCCGGTTGCGGGATCGATCACCCCCATCTCGTAGCGCTTTTTTTCGGAGAGCCGGCTGGTCTCGTCCAAGTAGCCGAATTCCAGAATCGTCTCCTTCGAAATCTGGATTTTGTCGCTGTCGTTCAAGATCTGGACCTCGATTTTCACCCCGTTGACATAGGTGCCGTTGGTGGAGCCGAGATCAATGATGCGGGCGATCCCCTTTTTCACCTCGATTTTGAAATGGCGGCGGGAGATGGTCGAGTCTTCGATCCAGAGGCCGCAGTCGGGCGAACGCCCGACGGTTGTCTCCTCTTTATCGAGCGCATGAAGCTCTCCCATCCGGGGCCCGAGCAAAAAGGTCAGATGCGGTTTTTTATCGCTTTCAACCTTGATTTCATCCAGCTTGCGGATTTCGGTTTTTTCCGGATTATTCATGGTTTGACCGCCTTTAATTCAAACTTCGCCTCTTTTTTTTCGCCCGCCCCGACAACCACGGCGCCTTCTTGAGGTTCATATCCTTCCAGCTCTACACGAAATGCAATCGATTCGTCGGCTTTAAGCCGGCCCAATTTATGCGGCGTTTTTCCCACCACCTGGCCATCGATTATAACATTTGCCCCCTCGGGTGACGACAGAATTTCCAGCAAGCCGAAGATGGGGGTCAGGGATAAATCCAGCCGAACGGTCTCCCCCCCCCTGATTTTCACTTTCTCTTCCCTGAATTCATGGCCGTCCAAAAAAAGGCCGACGCGGTATTCTTTGCCGTTTTTCAGTTCCGAAATCTCCGCGGGGGTCTTTTGGTTCCATTGCAATTCGTCCAGATAGATGACGGCGCCTGGCGGCGTTGATGCAACAAAAAGATTTCCAAAGGGAGGGACCTCTTTCACAAGGTTTATCGCCAGATGGCGGGTTTCGCGCCGCCCCAGTCTCACTACCGTCTCGAAGGGGAGAAAACCGTTGTGCGTCACCGACAGGTCGAATGCCTTTCCCGACTTGAGCCGCAGTTCATAAGGGTCGGTCGGGGGTTTGACCTCCTTGCCGTCGAGAGCGAGTTGGGCATCGGACGGCGCAACCTTGACAATCAAGGTTCCAACGGCGGTGAGCCTGAAAATCAAAATGCCGGCAGTCGCCAAAAGAATGATGCCTGTAATTCCGCCGGCGGTATAAAACCACGCGCGCAGGGAGACAAGCCGGAGGCGGCGAAGAAGCGACCTGATGTTGAAACGCGCCAAAAGGTTGGCGATCCGGTCGACCTCCGTTTTTTCCTCCCCTTCCTCCGCCTCTTGCGCCATTTTCTCTTCCCTTTTTATCGCCAGTTCCGGAAGTTCAGGCGGAAGCCCCTCTTCGTCCGCCTCCGGCCCAAAAGTGCGGTAGAGAAATTCGGCGATATTCAGCGGCTTGAAGTCGGGACGATAAGAGAAGAGAAAGCGCAAAAGATCGTCCGCCATTTCGGAGGCGTTCTGGTAGCGGCGGGACGGTTTCCGTTCCAACGCCTTGTCCAGAATTTTTTCCAGCGCTGATGGGATATCCTTTCGATATTTGGAGGGGGGATCGAATTTCGCCTTCCGAACCGCCTTGATCGTCTCCATGTTGGTTTTTCGCTTGAAGAGGCGTTCCTGCGTCAAAAGTTCCCACAGGAGAATCCCCGCCGAAAAAATGTCGGACCGCCGGTCGACCCCCTCCCCTCCCGCCTGTTCGGGAGACATGTAGGCGAATTTTCCCTTCAGCACCCCCGACTCGGTGTGGCTTGATTTTTCCTCCGCCTTGGCCACGCCGAAGTCGATCAGTTTCACCGTGCCCGAATAGGAGACGATGATGTTTTGCGGCGAGATGTCGCGGTGGACCACTCCGAGCGGTTTGCCGTCCTCTCCCCTTTTCCGGTGGATGTAGTCGAGCGCCCGGCAGAGCTCCGCCATGCAATAGGCAATCGCCTCCAGGGGAATAAGCCTTTTTCGCTCGCGCATCTCGCGGGCAATCTGCCCCAGCGTTTTTCCGTCCACGTATTCCATGACGATGAAATAGTCGTCGCCGACCTTGCCGAGGTCGTAGATCTGCGCGATATTGCCATGTGTAAAGTGGACGGCGATCTTGGCCTCGTCGATCAGCATTTCGACATATTCGGGATCGGAGGAGATATGCGGAAGGATCCGTTTGATGACCACCAGCCGTTCGATGCCGTTGGGATCGACCGTTTTGGCCTTGTAGATATGGGCCATCCCCCCGTGGGCGATCCGCTCGAGGATGAGATAGTCGCCTAGTTTGGCCGGGTCGTCGGGCATAGGTATGGTGCCGATCCGCCACTACTGCATGGCGGACGGCTTCGCCGAAATCTAATGATTTTGACTGGTTAAAACAAGAAATTTGTGGAAAATATAACCGATGTTCTTTCCGTTCAGGCTCCTTTGGAAACTCATCAAATTATTTCTCTACGTCATTGTGGGTCTGGCTCTTTTCATCGCCTTCTTTTTTATCTCCCTTCCGAACGTTTCATATCTCCGTCATCACAATCCGAAGACAACCGCCTTTATGGAACGGTATCTCGACAAGATTAAAGACAAGGGGGAAGAGCCTGTTTTGGATATTCACTGGGTTCCCTATGCCCAAATCTCGCAAAATTTAAAGAAAGCCGTTCTGATCTCCGAGGACGACGCCTTTTTCGAGCACAAGGGTTTCGACTGGAAGCAGATCCGCGAATCGATCAGGCGGAACTGGCGGGACAAAAAATTCACCCGCGGCGGCTCCACCATCACCCAGCAGTTGGTGAAGAATCTTTATCTGGCCCCGAACAAGAATCCGCTCCGGAAGATTCGCGAATGGATCATCACCTGGCAGATGGAAAAAACGCTGACAAAGCAGAGGATATTCGAGCTGTATCTGAACGTCGTCGAATGGGGGCCGGGGGTTTACGGGGCCGATGCGGCCGCAAGGTATTATTTCGGCAAAGGTTGCCGGTCGCTTGGCCCCTCCGAGTCCGCCTTTCTTTCGGCCATTCTGCCGAACCCCGTCCGTTATGGGGCCAAAAGGAATTCAAAACGGGTTGCGTGGAAGACAAACTGGATTTTAAAGAGAATGCATGTCCCCCCTCCCACCGAGGAGCAGGAGGCGTCCGCCGAGAAGACTTCCCGCAAACATGAAGAACCCCCGCCGATGGAGGCGATCCCGAACGGGGATGTGCCCGACGAAGAGGCGCCTTTGTATGACTATTGAATCAGAAAAAAAGATCCAAAAGATAATAGCATGCCGCCGCCACGAGCGCCGAGGCGGGAATGGTCAGAATCCAGGCGGCGATGATGGAGTTCACCACCCCCCAGCGGACAGCCGAAAGGCGCCGCGTGGCGCCGACCCCCATGATGGCTCCCGTGATGGTGTGCGTGGTGCTGACGGGGATCCCCCCAAAGGTCGCCATGAAGAGGGTTGTTGCGGCGGCGGTTTCGGCGGCAAATCCCCCCACAGGCTGAAGCTTGGTGATTTTCATCCCCATGGTTTTTACAATTCTCCAGCCGCCGAACATGGTGCCCAAGGCAATGGTGATGTTGCAAGCGGCCATGACCCAGTAGGGCACATGAAATTCCCCTCCCAAATGGCCACTGGTGAACAGAAGAACAGCGATGATCCCCATGGTTTTTTGGGCGTCGTTGCCGCCGTGGCCTAAGCTGTAGAGGCTTGCCGAAACGAGCTGAAGCCGGCGGAAGTGCTTGTCCACCCTGGAGGGCGCCGTGTTTTGAAAGAAAAGGTTGATCAGGTTCATGGCGAGAAAACCGATGACAAGGCCCATCAGCGGGGAAACGACGATGAAAGACAAAATTTTGACAAGACCGGCGGAGATGAGCGAACCGAAACCCGCCTTCGTGACGGCGGCCCCAACAAAGCCACCGACGAGGGCATGGGAGCTGGAGCTTGGAAGCCTCCACCACCAGGTTAAGAGATCCCAGACGATGGCCCCCATCAGGCCGGCAAAGACAACCCCCACCGTCATGACGGAGGGGTCGACCACCCCCTTTCCGATGGTTGTGGCGACATGAACCTTGAAGACAAACAGGGCGGCAAAATTGAAAAAGGCGGCCCAGACAACCGCCGCGCGGGGCGAGAGAACACGCGTGGAGACGATGGTCGCCACCGAATTGGCCGCGTCGTGAAAGCCGTTGATGAAATCGAAAGAGAGGGCGATAAAAACGACAAAGCCGATGACGATGAGGGAATGGGAATCAGGCATTTTTCAGGACGATGGCCTCGATGACATTGGCGACGTCTTCGCACCGGTCGGTGGCGGACTCAAGCATTTCGAGGATCTCTTTTTCCTTGATGAGCTTGATGGGATCTTTTTCGCGCTCGAAAAGGTTGGAAATGGCGCGCCTCAAGCCGTCGTCGGCCTCGTTTTCCAGCCGATTAATCTCGATGCACTGGGCCAGAATCATTTCCGGTTTTTTCACGTTGCGGAGCCGAAGCACCGCCTTGGTCACCTCTTCCACGGCGCGGACCAGAATTTTCACAACGGCGATCATGTCGGTGGTGGGAGGGGGCACCTTGTAGTAAACCATCCGGTTGGCGGTGCCGTAGATGATGTCGAGGATGTCGTCCAGCGTGCTTGTGAGGCTGTGGATGTCTTCCCGGTCAAGCGGCGTGACGAAGGTCTTGTTGAGCCGTTCCATCGTGTCGTGCGTGATCTGGTCGCCCGCATGCTCGGTGTCCTCCAGCTTTTTCACCTTGACGTTGAGTTGGTTGTGGTCGGCGAAAAAATCCTCCAGCAGGCGCGCCCCTTCAAGAACGTTGTTGGCCGCCTTTTCAAAGAGATCGAAAAATTCCGTAGTTTTCGGGAATAGGGACATTTTTATTTGGGGCCGTTATAAAGAATTCTTCTTGTCGCCGTCAACACAAAAAGAATATTCTGCGCAAGTTGTGAATGATTAAAGCATCAACTGCACCTGCGCCCGAATCCGTTGATCGTTCAGGTTCAAGCCCCTGTTGTTCATGATCAAGCCGTAATCGGCATGGATCCGTAGAGGGTAACCCTTGATAAAATAGTCGAGCCCGCCGACATACTCGTACTGATTCGGCGTTGCGTCGTCGAAAAAAACCGCCCCATGTCCCACCGCAATTTCAAATTTCTTGGGAATGATAAAATAACCCGCCTGTGCGTTATAGCCGGTGTTTGTGACATGCGCCCCTTCGTGCGTCCGGGTAAGCATCCCTGCCCCCCTGAAAGAGAAGCCGCGGTATTTGACGCCAACGTCAACCGTGGCCAGGCTCGATTTTGTGCCGACCGGAATGGTGGCGCTCTGGGACATGGAGCTCGTGCTGTTCAAGGAATCGTGAAAAACATACGCCGCCCCGACGCCGATATTCGGCCTTTCGGAATTATCGGCATCCGGTTCGGACCGGTCGTAGGCGCCGGAAATCGCATATTCGAGACGAACACCCCCCATGATTCCCTGATTGGTGTTGAAGGTATTTGCCCCGTCGCCGTTTAAAACAAAAACCGCATAGTTGACCTTATCTTTGACGATATCCCCGTGAATGGTCGCGCCGATATCACGGCGAAGATCGAAAAATCCGGTGGAAAGGGCCCGATCGACGAATTGAAGTTTGGAATCGGCAACCAATTCCTGCACCAGAAAAGGAACCTTATATTGTCCGAACTTGAGCCCGAAATAGCTGTTCGGCGCCCAATCGATATAATAGTCATCCAGCGTTGCGGTTCCCCCCGTTCGGGTGGAAAGATCCATTTGAAACCCGTATTTCACCGTCTTGTCGAAGACATTCCCTTCCAGCCGGATTTTGCCGCGCTGGATGGCAAAGGTATTGTCATCTGCCGCCGCCTCAAGGGCGTCGTAGGTAAACCGACCCTGAATATGCGCGGAAAGGGTGAGCGAATAATCCCCGTTTGCCGATTCAAAGGTCAGTCCCTTGCCGAACTTGTAGTTTATCGTGAAGGGTTTCTCTTTTTGTTCGCCTTCATCCGCGTGCAGTCCGGAGGCCAGGGTAAAAAACAGGATGCTCATTAGCGACAACGTGAAGCAGATTTTTTTCATCATATTTGTCATTTGATTCTCCAAACGAGATGACGTCTTGATGAGGGTTTAGTGACTTTTCTGTAACAACACAAGATGATCTTAATCAGGTGTTATTATGGCTTTCATCAGGTCAAACGGCGTACACATGCGCCCCGGCGATCAGAACAAACACCTGCTTGCCCGGCACAAAGCCGCTCAAGCCGGCCACCCCCTTGGGGACATGGGCCGTGACCCGGCCCCCGTTGTCCATTTCGATCTCAAGAACCTCGGTCGCCCCCAAAAAACGGATGCCGGTGATCCGTCCCGGCCACCCGCCGCGTTCCTTGTAGGTGGTTACATAGACATCGTTGGGGCGAAAGAGAACGGCGACCTTTGTCCCTTGCGGCAGATGCACGGCCTTGAAACGGAAATGTCCCCAAGCCACCTCCCCGCTCGCGACCACCCCCTCAATCCGGTTGGTCTCCCCCACAAAGGCCGCGACGAATTCTGTGGCCGGCGCGTTGAAAATATTCTGCGGCTTTGCGTTTTGCTCGACCCGCCCGTGGTTGACCACCAAAATCCGGTCGGAGAGCTCGAAGGCCTCGTCTTGATCGTGCGTCACCAAAAGGGTTGTCAGCTGAACCCGCCGGTGAAGCTCCTTCAGCCAGCCCCTCAATTCTTTGCGGAGCCGCGTGTCGAGCGCCCCGAAAGGTTCATCCAAAAGAAGAAGCTCCGGTTCGGGCGCCAATGCGCGCGCCAGGGCAACCCTCTGCCGCTGGCCGCCGGAAAGCTGGGAGGGCATCCTTTTTTCCAGCCCCTCCAGACCGACGAGCCCCAAAAGCCTTCGGGCGCGGTCATGCCTGTCCCCCTTTTTGACGCCCCGGACTTTCAGTCCGAAGGAGATATTGTCCAGCACATTCATATTCCGGAAAAGGGCGAAGTGCTGGAACACGAAACCGACTTTCCGCTCCTGAACCGGCACCCGGGTCACATCCTCCCCCTTCACCTCGATCCGCCCCGACGTCGGGGTTTCGAGTCCCGCGATACAACGGAGGACCGTTGATTTGCCTGAACCGGAAGGCCCCAGAAGGGTGACAAACTCCCCTTTTTCGACGACAAAGGAGATATTGTCCACGGCGGTGAATCCGTTGAACGATTTTTTCAGATTTTCGATGCGAATGCTCATTCTTCCTTTCCTTTCCATTCGACCAACGCCTTTAAGACAAGCGTCACCAACGCCAACATTCCCAGGAGGGAGGCCACGGCAAACGCCCCAACAAAATTGTATTCGTTATACAGGATTTCAACCTGAAGGGGCATGGTTGTCGTCAGTCCGCGAATATGCCCCGAGACGACCGAAACCGCTCCAAACTCCCCCATCGCCCGCGCATTCAATAAAATCACGCCGAAAAGGAGCCCCCAGCGGATGTTCGGCAGGGTGATCAGAAGAAAGGTCTGCCAGCCGTTGGCCCCCAGGGTAAGCGAAGCCTCCTCTTCCTCGTTGCCCTGGCTTTGCATGAGCGGAATCAATTCGCGCGCCACGAAGGGAAAGGTCACAAAAATGGTCGTCAGGATAATGCCCGGAACGGCGAAGATGATCCGGATGTCATGGGCGGTCAGAAAGGGGCCGAAAACCCCGTGGACGCCGAACAACAGGACAAAGATCAATCCCGAAACAACGGGAGAAACGGAAAACGGCAAATCGATCAGCGAAATGAGAAGCCGTTTTCCCGAAAATTCAAACTTGGCAATCGCCCAGGCCGCCGCAATGCCGAAGAGGACATTCAACGGGACTGAAATGACGGCCACGATCAGGGTCAACCGGATGGCTGAAAGATTTTCGGGAGTAAAGAGCGCGCCGGCATATTCCCAAAAACCTTCCCGAAAGGCGGCGGCAAAAACGGTGACCAGGGGCAAAATCAAAAGGACAAAGACAACCGCAAGGGCAAGAGCGGTCAAAGCCGTTCGAGTCCCCTTTTTTTCGGAGATGACCGCCGGATAAACGGATGTCGGCAAAACGGCGCGTCGCAACATGGTCAAGCTGTCTTTCTCCTTTCACCCCATCCCTGAAGCCCGTTGATGGCAAGCAAAAGGACAAATGAGATGGCGAGCATCACCGCCGCAATCGCCGTGGCCCCCGTATCATCGTACTGTTCCAGTTTGGTGACGATGAGAAGCGGCACGATTTCTGTTTTCATCGGCATGTTTCCCGCAATAAAAATGACCGACCCGTATTCTCCCAGGGCCCTTGCAAAAGCCAGCGCAAATCCGGTGGTCAAAGCAGGCAAGAGGGCCGGAAAAATAATGTAGAAGAATGTCTTAAGACGTCCCGCCCCCATGCAGGCGGCGGCTTCTTCCATATCCATGTCCAGATCCTTGAGAACCGGCTGAACGGTTCGGACCACGAACGGAAAGCTGATAAAGGTCAGCGCAATGACGATCCCCAGGGGAGAAAAGGCGGTTTGGACCCCCAAGGGAGTCAGCCATTTGCCGATCATCCCGTTGGGAGCGTAAATTGTCGTCAGCGCAATGCCGGCCACCGCCGTCGGGAGGGCAAAGGGGAGGTCGACCAGGACATCGACAATCCGTTTCCCCAAAAAATTGTACCGGACCAGAACCCAGGCGACCAAAAGGCCGCAGACGGCATTGATCGATGCGGCCGTCAGGGATGCCCCGAAGGTCAGCCGATAGGCGGCCATCATCCGCGGCGAGGCGGCCGCCTGCACAAACTCCGCTCCGCTCATCCCTCCCGTCTTGAAAAAGAGGGTGGAGATCGGGAGCAAAACAATCAGGCCCAAGTAAAAAAGGGTGAACCCCAGCGAGAGGCCAAAGCCGGGGATCACGCTTTTTTGTTTCCAGATGAGCTTCATTTGGCTCCTGTGTAAATCTGATCGAAGACGCCGCCGTCGGCAAAATGAGTTGCGTGGGCTTTTTTCCATCCCCCAAATAATTCGCCGACTGTGAACAAATTCAGTTTAAGAAATCGATCGGGATATTTGGCGGCAACCGCAGGGAGCCTCGGCCGAAAATAATGCCTGGCCGCAATCTCTTGCCCCTCTTCGGAATAAAGATATTCCAGATAGCCTAAAGCCACTTCCCGGGTATGGCGTTTATCCACCACTTTGTCGATCAATGCAACCGGCGGCTCCGCCTGAATGCTTAAACTTGGAACAATCACTTCAAAGCGGTTTTGCCCCAGCGTCTCAACCGCCAGCCAGGCCTCGTTTTCCCAGGCGATGAGCACATCGCCGATCCCTCGCTCCACGAATGTCGTCGTGGAACCGCGCGCCCCCGAATCAAGCACCGGCACATTTTTGTAGAGTTGGGCGACGAACTCTTTTGCCTTTGTCTCGTCGTTGCCATACTTTTTCAGCGCATAACCCCACGCCGCCAGATAATTCCAGCGGGCCCCGCCGGATGTTTTTGGGTTCGGCGTGATGACCACGACTCCCGGTTTGACGAGATCCCCCCAATCGTGAATGCCCTTTGGGTTTCCTTTTTTGACGACAAAAACGATGGTGGAAGTATACGGGGCGCTGTTGTGCGGAAGAAAGCTCTGCCAATCTTGAGGCAAAAGCTTCCCCTTTTCCGCGATGGCGTCGATATCGTAGGCGAGCGCCAACGTGACCACATCGGCTTCAAGGCCATCAATAACGGCCCGGGCCTGTTTGCCCGATCCGCCGTGGGATTGTTTGACGACCACTTTTTGTCCCTTTTTTGTCTCCCAGTCTTTTGCGAAGGCGGTGTTAAAGTCCCGATAGAGCTCGCGTGTCGGATCGTAGGAAACATTTAAAAGAGTAACCGTGGGGACATTGGGTTTTGTGCAGGCGATGATGCCGGATGCGGCAATAAACGGTAACATCAGGGGGCTTAATATTCGAGCGATCATTTTTTTCTCCCTGGAAAAATAGACAAATTCGTCGTTCCGGAAACTTTTTGGCCGGTCTGCATGCTTGATGATTTTAGGGATTAGCGATTGAGATTAAGGACCGCAAACCCGCTCATCCGAAGCAAAGCCGGCTGTGTACACATACAGCAACATCCGCAGGCGCTGTTTTTGGAGGAAACGATCTGAACGGGTTTTATCTGCATTGCTTTTCACAAATACATGAACGGTTTTTGAATGTCAATAGGCCGACATCTCCCGCATTTTTCGCAGACGGGTTTTAAGGTGTGCCCTTAAACCGGCATGGGGAGAGGGAGACAACCAACGCTCGGAGCCGGGAGGGCAAGAGGAACCGTCAGTGACGGAACCGTCAGAACAGCCGATGCGGCGCCAAGGGCAAAGGTGGAAACGGATGTTGACCCATCGGCCGATCCTGCGGGACCAAATGTCGGCGCCATCGGGGGGGGGACACCACGCCCCAGGCGGCGCAAAATTGCGGGGCCGAACCGATTAACAGCCCTTTCTATTTCCGCCCGGCGAAGATCCGGATCATCGGAACGGGTAAAGCTGAAAGAAAGCCGAAGGGCGCCGTGGCTGACCGCGGGATTTCTCTCTTTGGCGTCGGGAGGAAAAAAATCGTTCGTCGGAATAGCGGTTACCTTGTCTTGCTGTAATAAATCAGCCACAAAATCCATGTCCGTTATAAAAGGAGCGCCTTTAAAGCGGACGACGACAAAAAAGCCGGCCCCCGGAACAGTCCAATCGATCATATCCCGATGCCCGCCAAAATAATGTTCCAGTCCTTTCAAAAGAATGGACCGGTTTTCCCCATAAATTTCGACCTTCCTCCGAGCGCGATCCCAAAGGGTGGACAATTCAAAAGAATCGTCGCCTTTTTTGCGATGCAGAATTGAATTAAAAACGGCATAGGGCGTGGGATTAAGAAATAAATAGGCGCTTCCCCCGATGCTCAAAAGAATACGCCGCAGGGACAAACTTCGCCTGTCCGCGGTCATCATGTGCGATGGAACGTGCGCGTAACCCACCCTCATGCCCGGCTCCCATATCTTCGATGCCGTAAAGAGATGAATGACTCGCCCGTCGGGATCGTTTGCAAAAAAGGGCTTGGGCCGTCTGCCCTCCGGTTCGAAACTGATGTAGGTGTAGGGAGCGTCTTCGACAAGCAAAATGTCTTTTTCCCGGCAGATTCGGTAAATTTCATCGCGCCTTTCCCGGGAAAACGACATGCCGGCCGGATTATGGCCGTCGGGAATCGTATAGTAGAAGGCGACAAAACGCCCATCCCGGCGGGCCCGATCGATTGCCTCGGCGAACATATGGGGAATCGGTCCCTCCTCATCCATTTCGACGCTGTAAATCCTTGTATTGCGATCCCGTTGGAGGCGGGCGGTGACTCCCGCATAGGTGGGACTGTCGGTAATCACAGCCACCGGTTCGCCATATTGGGCGACAGCGGTCGCCATCAGATCGATGCCGCCGGTGGCTCCCGTGGTTGGAATGAGCGCCTCCGGCTCCATTTGACCTCCAAAATCATTCCCATAGACGCGGGCAAAATTTTTGCGGAAATCAGGCCATCCTTCCGTGGGTCCGTATGCCCGCAGACTGCTCAAGTACTTCGACAGGGTCATTTCACGGCGATTCGTTTCAAATTCGAGCCAGGCGGCGTAATGAGCGTCGTCTTCAAGGGGATAAGAGACGGCGGGACTTGGATATCCTGGGCCCAAATGAGCCACTTCATCAGCCGATCCGGCCGCTTCCAGCTCGGCAAGCATGCTGGCCATTCGTCGGGTAACCGCGGGGGGCTCATAGCGCCAGTATTCGGGTACAGGAATATCCCGTAATCCTTCAGGACGATCGGACATTTTTATTCTCCCTGATTTTTGAAGTAAAGCGAGTGACTGACCGGCCCTGCCCCCTCCCAACCGACGACTCCCCGGAAAGGCCTTCCTAGATCAAACGCGACTGCGGACTGTCAAGAAGAAAAAGGGGGAAAACAAACATATTAACGCATTTGAATCAGGGAAGAGAAAGATGAATCTTGATGGCCTGTATAAAGCGAGGTGGGAGCGGAGCCGGCAAAGACAATGAAGCGATTAATCAACTCCACATATATATAACAAGTATACTTGCTTTGTTTCTGAACCTTTGGTATCATTAAAGAATGCCGCAGTTAAATGTCTACATCGATGACAAAACACTCAAAAAAATCGAATCGGCCGCCCGGGCCGGCCATTTTTCCATCTCCGGATGGGTCAAGCTTCGCCTCACCCAGGCCCTCAAAAGCTCCTGGCCGGAAGGCTATTTCGATCTGTTCGGCAGTTTGCAGGGCACCCGCCTGAAACGCCCCCCCCAACTGAAATTCGGTCGAGATGCCCGCAGGGCCAGGTTATGAATTATTTCTTCGACGCCAATGTCTGCATCTTTTCTGTCAGGGGGCGTTTTCCCTCGATCAAAAAAAGATTGGAACGGCTGACTCCGGAAGACATCAAGATTCCATCCATCGTCTGGGCCGAACTTCTTCTGGGCGCCAAAAAGAGCAACAACCACGAAAAAGCCCTTGAAACAATTCACCGGTTTCTTTTGCCATACGAGGTTCTTCCGTTTTGCGCCAAGGCCGCCGACATCTATGCGGATATTCGCCATCACCTTGAAGCGAAGGGAACGCCCATAGGACCCAATGATTTGATCGTTGCCTCCACCGTCATGGCCCACGATGGCATACTTGTCACGCACAACACCGGAGAGTTCCAAAGGATCAATAACTTAAGACTTGAAGATTGGACGACATGAGGGACATCCTTTGCTTTAATGCCACTCTCTCATGGCCGATCCATAGACCTCCTTGCGGTTTCCGACGACGTAGATACGCACTTCCTCCCCCGCCACATCGTAAATCACCCGGTAATCTCCGACCCTCAACTTGCGAAACCCTTTAAGACTTCGGTGAAGCGGCGCCCCAAAGCGCCATGGATCAGCCGCCAGGCGCATCTCGATGGCCGTTTTAATCCTCCTTTGCATTTTTTTGTCGATGGACTTGATGTCGATGCGGGAAACGTCGGGATGGTAGGAGATTTTGAAGGCCACTTAAGGGAGTTTTACCTGTTCCAGACCTCTTCGTGGGAAAGGGCTTTTTTGGAATCGAACGTTTTTGACCGCTCGGAGGCCCTGCTTTCCCAATAAAGGTCTTCCTCCAGCTCAAGCGCCTCGCGAATCAGATTGCGGGCCTTGAGCGAGAGCGACATCCCCGCCTTTTTCGCGGCCTTTGACAAGGCCCGATGAAGCGGCTTTTCGAGAACGACATTCAGCCTTGGAAGATCGGTCGGCATAAGATCAAAAACCGGATCAAGTGTATCATAAGTGATGAACCGAATCAATGTAATTATATAATACACGCCTGATGTCAACCGGGTTAAACCGGCATGGGGAAATAACTAACGCTGTTGAAGGCCGGGGTTGGAAAGGCCAACGGAACCGTCAGTGACGGAACCGCCCCAAACGGGGCCCCTCCCCTGTCCACCGGCAGACAATAGAAAAGCACCTGATGGACCATCTCTCTAAAAAGATGGGCATAATCGATCGGGCCCGCTTGCGCCTGCGTCTTTTCCAGCGCTACTTCCGGCGGCCCTGAATAGACAACTTTTATGTTAGTAATCGGCGGGTCTCTTTCCGCTCTCCGCGCGAAATTTTCAGCCTCCACCGCTTCCGGCAACCGATTCGGCGCAAAAATCCATGCATTGGGACCGTCAAACAAGACCAATGCGCGAGACCAGGGAACCTCTTTAACCACCGGTTTGTTGAGCCTCCCCGGCCAACTCTTTCTCCACATCCATATCGACGCCCGTGCGCCTGGAGGGATTGACAAATCATGTTATAAATTATACTAATTTAGTATGCATGCTACTACTTTAAAAATAGAAAATCCTCTACTTGGCAAGTTAAACGC